>JANWVR010000126.1 GCA_025056735.1 Saprospiraceae bacterium | reverse complement strand
ACCCAGTATTTCAATGAACTAATGATCAACCGAATTTTTGACGTGTTCGCTAAGTTCCCGAACCCCACAAAAAATCATCCCGAAATCCGAAATCTGTATAACCTTGGAAAAATCGCAGCCTAATTCTTTACGAACCATTGTTCTTTGAAATCACAACATATTTGTTGCCATCCAAAAATCGCTACAATCCTCCGCTATGAGGAAGATTTACCTGACTGTTTTGCTTTTCTGGCTGTTGGGCGGCATGGCGCTGCAGGCGCAGGTGTTCAACATGACTGGAGCGCCGATTTTTTCTTGTAGCGGGATATTCTTCGATGCTGGCGGAAGCGCGGGCAATTACCCGAACAACCAGAACCTGCACACGACCATTTGCCCGGATGGCGCGGGCAATACCCAGATAGCGCTGCGCTTCGACAGCCTGGTGCTGGCCGCAGGCGACACGCTTTGCCTGTTGGACGGCAGCACCGTATTTGCGCCAACCCTCGCCTGCTACGGCGGGCCAACGACGGTTTCCTCCTTTTTGGCGAAAGCTTCACCTGCCAATGCAGGTGGTTGTCTGACGGTAACGTTTCGCTCCGACGCACAAGGCACAGCAGCGGGCTGGGCGGCGGCTATTCAATGCGCGCCTTGCGTGCTGCCCGCGCCTGCCAATGTCCAAGTGGTGCAGATGCGCAACGGCGACATGCGCTGGCAATGGGACAACGTGCCCGGCAGCACGGGATTTGAAGTCAGCCTGAACGGCAGCCCCTGGCAACCCGCCAACCAGCCGCTGGGGCACGTGGTTAGCGGCCTTTCGCCGGGCGATGTCGTTCTCATAGAAATACGGCCCATTAGCCCCAATCCAAACTGTACGGTACAGACGATTTCTGTCAATAAAATTTACGTGGAATGCACGCTGGCGCTGGCGCTGACCTCGGTGAGCAACGCGCGTTGCGCCGGAACGACCACCGGCTCCGCCCAGGTGTTGGCTAATGGCGCTAAAGGGCCAGTGCAGTTCTACCTTGTGGGCAATCCGACACCCTTTCCAAACGGCAACTTCACCAATTTCTTCGCTGCTGGCGATTACGCCGTTGCAGTGCACGACTCGGCGGGCTGCCGCGATACGGTGGCCTTTCGCATCGAAGAGCCGCTGCCGCTGACGGTGCAGACGGCGATGACCGACGCGCGCTGCTTCGCCGACAACAGCGGCATAGCCTCCGCCACCGCCTCAGGCGGCACGGGCGCGCTCACCTTCCGCTGGCGGCGCTGCCAGGGCGGGCCGGTATTGAATGGCGCTACGGTACCCGACCTCTTTGCCGGCTGCTACGCCGTTACGGTGCAAGATGCCAACGGCTGCACGGCCGTGGCGCAGGACACCATCGGAGAGCCCCCGCCGTTCGCCTTTACCTCGTCGCAAGACTCGGTGCGCTGCCACGGCGAAGCCAACGGACGCGCCACCATTTCGGCCAGTGGAGCCACGCCGCCCTACACTTACCAATGGTCGAACGGCGACACAGGTACGGTGGCCGACAGCCTGAAGGCGGGCTTTCACAGCGTAACGGTTACCGACGCTATCGGCTGCCGCGCCGTTACGCTCGTGCAGGTGTTGCAGCCGCCGTTGCTGCGCTTCGACAGCCTGAAGGCGGTGGGTGTTACGTGCTTTGGCAGCTCAGACGGCTTAGTCTCCGCGCTGGCGCTGGGCGGCAATCCGCCGTTAGCCTATGCCTGGAGCAACCAGCAAACAGGACCTGTTCTCACTGGCTTGAGTGCCGGCACGTACACCGTTGTGGTAACCGACCGCAAAGGCTGCACCGCCGCCGGTACAATTACCGTCGGCACACCGCCGGCAATTACTGTTCAGAAAAGCGTGCAAGCAGAACGCTGCGCCGGCCAATGCGACGGCGCCGCTGTGTTGACGCCGAATGGTGGAACACCTCCTTTAAATGTAACCTGGACGACGCCGGGCATCCCTCCGGGCCAAACGGCGCCGACAAACCTCTGCCCGGGCACGTACCGGTTCATCGTTTCGGATGCGCGCAACTGCTCGCGCACCGACTCGTTCACTGTAGCTGCAGCGAAGCCTATTTTATTGTCGTTCAACCTGCAACCGCCGCGCTGCGCCGGCGGTACAGACGGCTCGATAGAGATCGTCGCTCAGGGCGGCGCCCCGCCTTATCAGTGCCAGTGGGGCAATGGGCGCAACGAAAACCCTCTTCCGGGTCTGGCCTGTGGTGCGTACAGCGTTACGGTCAGCGATGCCCTGGGCTGCACCCAGCAGAGTACCGCTACCTTACCGTGCCCGGCGCCCATCGTTGTGGACAGCGCGCGCGCTACGCCTGCATCGTGTTTTGGCAGAGCCAACGGCACGGCGAGCATTTTTGCGCGCGGAGGCACGGGTGCGCTATCGTTTCGATGGAGCGACCCTAACCAGCAGGTGGCGGCACTGGCGGTCAATTTGCCGGCCGGCATTTACACCGTTACCGTCTCGGACGCCAACGGCTGTACAGCAACGGCAACAGTGACCGTAACGCAGCCGGCGGCCATTCAGGCCACTTTGTTTTCCAAACCCGTTACCTGCTTCAACAGCACCGACGGGTCCGCCTGGGCGGTCGTCAGTGGCGGCATTCCGCCTTATACCTTTTTATGGAATAACCAACGAACGGACTCTCTACTGACCGGGCTTGGGCCAGGTCTTTACGCCCTGACCATCACGGACGCCACTGGCTGCACGTTCACACCGCCGCCAGTGGTAGTGCCTTCGCCCTCCGCTCCGCTGCAGGTAACGGCAGTGGTTACCCAACGCGCCTGCTTCAATGGAGGCGGCGGCGCAGCCCGAGCCGAGGCTACGGGCGGCAACGGCGCGCCTTACACCTACACCTGGAGCAACCAAACTACCGGCCCAGACGCAACTAACCTATCCACTGGCACTTACACGGTAACCGCCACGGATGCTTTGGGCTGCACGGCCTTGCAAACCGTCAGCATTGGCCGCTGGGATAGCATTGTCGTTTCCATCGCCGTCATTACGCCCACGTGCCCTAACGACCGCAACGGCCAGGCGTCCATCAATCGCTTAGAAGGCGGCTCGGGCAACGGCATCCGCGAGAATTACAAACTGCGATGGAACATCCCCGGCGTTGGCGACACCATCTACCTGAGCGGCCTCAGCAGCGGGCAAGTCATCGCGCTCACGGTAACCGACAACGCGGGCTGCACGGCCGTCTTTGAGCGCCGCATAGATAGCCTGCCGTCTATTCGGCCTATTCTCCAGGTGGACAGCATTCGCTGCGCCGGCCAGAACAACGGTGCCGTGCGCGTGACCAGCGTCCAGAGCGTGCGGCCCATTGCCAGCTACCGCTGGAGCAACGGCATCATCAGCCAGAGCATCATCCAGCTGCCGCCAGGAACCTACACGGTAACGGCCACCGATGTGCAGGGCTGTACGGGCACAGCTTCGGCCACACTAACTGAGCCGCCGCCGCTGAACGTGGCGCTACAGACGGAAACCGTCCGCTGCCCCGGCGACCGCAACGGCTCGGCGCGCGCCCTGCCCTCCGGCGGAACGCCGCCGTATGCCTTTGTCTGGAACACGGGTGCCAGGACTGAACGCATCGAAAACCTCGCTCCGGGCATCTACACCGTTACGCTGACCGACCGCTACGGATGCTCGCTGACGGCCACAGCCAACCTGCAACCGCCTGACCCTTTGACCATCGAGGTGCAAACCACTCCGCCCGTATGCTTCGGATACGCCAACGGCCGCGCCACACTCGTCGTACAGGGCGGCCCTCCACCGCTGCGCTTCCGCCTCAATGGCGGCCCGTTCACCGGCTCGCCGACCTTTGTGGGCCTAAAAGCCGGCGCCTACACAGCCACGGTGCTCGATGGAAACGGATGCCTGACAGATGTTTCTTTTAGCCTGAGCCAACCGCCGCCTGTGCAGGTAACGCTGACGCCCGATACTGCCATCGCCCTCGGCGATAGCCTGCTGCTGCAAGCCGACGTATCGAATGCCGTTGGTGGCGCCGCCTTTGTCTGGCAAAGCGCGCTTGCCGACTCTGTGCGTTGCGCCGACCCGCCTGAATGCTCAACCGTGTGGATAACGCCGCCCTATTCCAACACCTATACGGCGATTGCCACCGACGCCAACGGGTGTACGGGCGCCGCCAGCGTGCGCGTGCGCGTCGAGAAACCGCGCGGCGTCTATGTGCCTACGGCTTTCTCGCCCAACGGCGACGGGGTTAACGACCGCTTAGTAGTGCACGGCAAAAGCCGCCAGATTCGCCGCATCCGCCTCTTCCAGGTCTATGACCGCTGGGGCGCGCTGGTCTTCGAGGCGCGCGATTTTGCCCCCAACGACGACGCCTACGGCTGGGACGGCCTCTTCCGCGGCCAGCCTGCCCCAGTAGGCGTTTATGTCTGGTACGTAGAGGTTGAATACCGCGACGGCTACGAAGAGCGGCTGCGAGGCGACACTACATTAGGGAGATAGAAAAAGGTGAAAACCGCCCTTGCGCTGCAAAAGACGTGAAAACGGACAGTCTTAGAAAAAGTGCTGCAACCTGCCTATGCAGGGGACGTTTTTTCTTTTGTGCAACTTTGCGCCGCCCAGCCTGTTGAGGTGAGCATTTTTCTAAAAAACGCCCTTTCATGTCCGACGTCGTTTTTACCCTTATTCAAAAAGAATTAGAGCGGCAGCGCCGCGGTTTAGAACTCATTGCTTCTGAAAACTTTACCAGCGCGGCCGTCATGCAGGCCATGGGGTCTTGCCTGACGAACAAGTACGCCGAAGGCTACCCGGGCAAGCGCTACTACGGCGGCTGCGAGGTGGTGGACGAGGTGGAACAATTAGCCATTGACCGGTTGAAGGAAATCTTTGGCGCAGCATGGGCCAACGTGCAGCCGCATTCGGGCGCGCAGGCCAATGCAGCAGTCTTCCTGGCCTGCCTGCAGCCGCACGACAAGATTTTGGGCTTCAATTTGGCGCACGGCGGCCACCTGAGCCACGGCTCTTCGGTCAACTATTCGGGCAAAGTCTACACGCCCTCATTTTATGGCGTGGAAGAAGAAAGCGGCCTGATTGACATGGATAAAGTGGCCGAAATTGCTCAGCGCGAGCGCCCAAAGCTCATCATTTGCGGCGCCTCGGCGTACTCGCGCGACTGGGACTATGCGCGCTTCCGCCAGATTGCCGATGCAGTAGGAGCGCTGCTGTTGGCCGACATCGCCCACCCGGCAGGCCTGATTGCCGCAGGGTTGCTCAACAACCCCGTCCCTCACTGCCACATCATCACGAGCACTACCCACAAGACCTTGCGCGGCCCCCGCGGCGGCGTCATCTTCATGGGACGCGACTTCGAGAACCCTTGGGGCCGCACAACCAAAAAGGGCGCGCCCATCTACATGTCGAGCATTTTAGACAGCGGAGTCTTCCCGGGCATGCAAGGTGGCCCGTTAGAGCATGTTATTGCCGCTAAAGCCGTCGCCTTTGGCGAAATTTTGCAGCCTTCTTTCAAGGAATACGCCAAACAGGTAGTGCGCAATGCGCAGGCGATGGCCGATGAATTTGTGCAACGCGGCTACCGTATCGTGTCGGGCGGCACCGATAACCACCTGATGCTCATTGACCTTCGCCCCAAGGGCCTCACAGGCAAAATAGCCGAAAACGCGCTGGGCGCAGCTGACATCACGGTGAACAAGAACATGATCCCCTTCGACCCACAGCCACCCACCACTACTTCGGGCATCCGCATCGGCGCCGCAGCCATCACTACGCGCGGTTTGCGCGAAGACGACTGCCGCCAGGTGGTGGAGTGGATAGACTCCGTGCTCTTGCGCCCCGACGACAGCGCCCACCAAGCCGCGGTGCGCCAGGCTGTCAATGCTTTCATGGAACGCTTCCCGCTCTACGCCTGACGCTTACCGCACCGCATGTACGCGCTGCTACGCCCGCTGTTGTTTGCCTTGCCGCCTGAAAAGGCGCACCATACGGCCATGGCCCTGCTCGATGGCGCTGCTGCCCTGCCCTTTTTGAGCGGGGCGCTGCGCAAGGCATTCTGCCTGCAGTCCTCTTCCTTAGAGCGGCGTTACATGGGCCTGACCTTCCCCAACCCTGTCGGACTGGCGGCTGGCTTCGACAAGGATGGGCGGCATTTGGAAGCGCTGGCCTGTTTGGGCTTCGGCTTCTTAGAAGTAGGCACCGTAACGCCGCGCCCGCAGCCGGGCAACCCGCGTCCGCGCCTGTTTCGCCTGCCGGCCGATAGCGCGCTCATCAACCGCATGGGCTTCAACAACGACGGCGCCCAAGCCCTGGCCCAACGCCTTCGGCGCTGGCGCGAACAACCACACACCGAACCACGCCCCATCATCGGCGTCAACATCGGTAAGAATAAAGACACCCCCAACGACCGGGCTGCCGACGATTACCTGTCGTGCTTCCACACCTTAGCCCCTTGGGCCGACTACTTCGCCGTCAACGTCAGCTCGCCTAACACCCCCGGCCTGCGCGACCTGCAAAGCCGCGAGCCGCTCCTGCAACTGCTCCAGGCCCTCCAGGATGCCAACTATCGCCTGCCCAGCCCCAGGCCGCTGCTGCTCAAAATCGCGCCCGACATGGACGCCGAACACTTGGATGAAATCGCCAACATCGCGCACCAAACGCAGCTGGCAGGCCTCATCGCCACCAACACCACTCTGTCGCGCGCTGGCCTGCGCACCGACGCCCAACGCCTCGAGGCCATCGGCCCGGGCGGCCTCAGCGGGGCGCCCTTGCGCCAGCGCTCTACAGAGGTCATCCAACACCTGCGCCACCGCCTCGGCCCCGAAACGGTGCTCATCGGCGTGGGCGGCATTGACTCGCCGCAGGCTGCCCGAGAAAAACTCCAGGCCGGGGCCCATTTAGTGCAGGTGTACACTGGCCTGATCTATCAGGGCCCCGGCTTGGTGCGGTCCATTCTGGAGGGGATGAAATAAGGCTTCCTCAGAAAAACAGCATCGCTCGGAGCGGCTGCTTATTGCTTCATTACCTTTTGCACGGCAATCGGACGCCCTGTGCGGTCGTCGAGCAGCCGCAACACATATATACCTGCCGGCTGAGCGGTCAGGTCAAGGCGGTTACCGACAAGCGGCCCGGTGGCGCTGATCTGGCCCTGTGCGTTGACGAGCTCATAGCGCATCGCCTCGTCAGGCAGGTCGGCGATGTAGAGATAATCCGTGGCAGGATTGGGAAAGACCGAGAGCGGTCCTCCCAGCGGAAAGGCGCCTTTTTCGCTGACCTGACCATCCGGGGAGATTCTCAAAAGCCGGAAGCGGTAATTAGCAGCTTCGAGCGAGTAGGCCCCCAACAAGGCGCCGCCGTCGTTGGCCGGCTCAACAAAAGCCGTATAGACCGCAGAGGGAATGGCTATCTGCCATTTCACTTGCAAATCGCTGTTGAATTTGTATAAAACAAGTTTTACAGTCTGAGCCTCCTTGTATGTGGCGTAGTAAATGTCTCCGTTTGGAGAAACAGCAAAGGCTCGCCCCAGTACCGACCACGGATGCCCACACTCAGGAAGGTTGATGCCTTTTACAGGGATGAAGTCCTTGCTGCGAATGTCGAGAATGACGTTTTCACCAAGACTACACCCCGAAGAAGGATAAGGGTTGATGTTGGTGAAAGGGTCGCCAAAGTAATTGTAGAAGTTGCAATAAAAACGCTGGTTGACGTAGTTGCAGGAGCCGGCCACAAATTGCCGAAAGCGCGGATCGTCAATGCTCAAGACGCCCAGAAAGTTGCCATTCCAATCGTAGCGCCCTACTGAGCCGTATCCAGAACCGGTAGTGCCGGGATAATTAGGCCCTGTATTGCTTCCAAAAAGAAAAATCTGGTCTTCTGTAAATTCTGCATGGGCATACCACTTGGTGAAAGGACTTATATCTACTACGCGGTATACAGAGCCATTTAGGCCCAATTTTTCGTATTGAAGGCGAACACCGCCACCAGGTGCAGAGGGAGGCCAGACATAATAGTCGAAAATAGTGTACAGGGTATCGCCCTTGAGCGTGGCAGAAACGTAACGGCATTTCTGAAAGCCATCGCCCACCATCCAGAAAAAAACAGAGGCGTTGGCTGGCGCCACATTCGGCCAGGCAACGGTGCGGATGATCTGCCCATCTGCATTAAATTCGTAGTAAACCCGCTCCTGAACCTTGGCCCCAGACGAGTCGGTGCCGTAACGTAGCGCGGTGAAGAAATAACGGCTGTTGCTTTCAAACAAAGAACCTGAGTGCCGATAGGCAGACGGCAAAGGAATGTTGCGCAGTAGATCGCCCTCTTCGCTCAGACAGCGAATAGTATCCGGGCTTAAGCGCAGCCCTTGAACTTCAGGCGCCTCGACGTAGAGCAGATACCCCTTTGACGTGCGGATCAAACTGGAGCCAGGAGCGCCCGCCAATGTGCCGTCAAACGGCGAAAACGAGCGTGTTTTCTGACCTGAAGCCGTTGCACTCAGCGTGCACATGAGCAGCAAAGTAAGCAGAGATTTCATAACACAATGATTTTTTTGTTAAATAAACGGAGCAGAAACATAGCCAAAACCACTACACGTCGCCTTGGGTTTCGGCAAAGCGGGCAAAAAATGACGAAATGCTATTTTTAGTCAATTTTCATGGGTGCTTAGCGACGCTCGCTTAGAAAAAAGGTATCGGTACGGCAAGCCAAAAGGCGGCTTACCTTTCAAAAGAGCAGATTCCTTCGCCCGTCTTTTCAGATTTCGCTTTTCTGCGCTTTCAAAGAGGTGGCTTTTCAGTGGCTTGAAGCGAGGGCGCCTGCTCGACACCCGGCATTGCTGCCAGTAGCGTTTTGCTGCCTTAGGAGAGGGGTTGGCTCCACGCGCGGCGTGCGGTTTACCATACGTTTACCTCGGGCTCCAAGGCGATGCCGAACTGTGCGGCTACGGAGGCAGCGATGGCTTGTGCCAGCGCGTGGGCTTCCTGGCCGGTGGCGCCGCCGTGGTTGACCAGCACAAGCGCCTGCTTTTCATAGCAGCCGACGTTCCCCACCCGCCGGCCCTTCCAACCGCACTGCTCAATGAGCCAGCCGGCGGGCACCTTAATGTGCCCATTCGGTAGCGGATAATGCGGAGCGTTGGGGTACCGCTGGCGAATGTTTTCCCATACCTCCTGGCGCACCTCAGGGTTTTTGAAGAAACTGCCGCAATTGCCCATGTGGGCCGGGTCGGGTAGTTTGGCCTGCCGAATGCGCACAACGGCTTCGCTGATGTGGGCGGGCGTGGGATTGCCTACGCCCATGTCCGCCAGCGTACGCGCCACATCACCGTAAGAGGTGTTGAGGCGATGGCGGTCGGTCGTCAGGGAGAGTGTGACAGCGGTGATGCACCAGCGGCCTTTTTCCTGCTGTTTAAAAATGCTGTCGCGGTAGCCAAACCGACATTCCTGGCGAGTAAAGCGGCGCAGGCGGCCCGTGGCGAGCTCGACGGCTTCGAGGCTGATGAACACGTCTTTTAGTTCAACGCCGTAAGCGCCGATGTTTTGCACCGGCGCGGCGCCTACAGAGCCGGGGATGAGACTCAGGTTTTCGATACCGCCGAAGTTTTGGCGCACCGCCCACATCACTAATTCGTGCCAGTCTTCGCCTCCGCCGGCGCGCACCCATACGCGATGCGGAAAACGCCGCACCACTTCGATGCCGCAAATGCGGTTGCGCAGCACTGTGCCGGGCCAGTCTCGAGTGAAGAGAATGTTGCTGCCGCCGCCCAGCACAAGTACAGGCGGCACGGCCTGGCGCAAGGCCGTGCGCAGTTCAGCCACGGAGGCGAACTCGGCAAAGTAGGCCGCACGCGCCTCGACGCCGAAGGTGTTGTAGGGCCGGAGGGAAACGTCGGGTGTCATCCTTTGAGCAAGCAGCCTAATTGGCGAGCAATGAGGTCCACCTGGTGAATTTCATAATCTTCGTAGCCCGTAGCCCAGGCAATGCGGATTTTATCCAAGAGGCTTTTTTGCATTTTTTTCATAGCGGCGGCGTCCAGCACGTACTGACCTGTAAAGATGTGGGTGATTTTATCGTCACCTACGCGGCCTTCGTCCGTGCGCAGGTTGGTCAGGGTGATGGTTTCGCCATCTAAAAATTTGAGGAGAGCCACGCTGTTTTTGGGCAGGCTGCCAAAGGCACGTTTGGCGTTAGCGTCGCTGATGGTAAAGGTGAGGTTAAGCACGTACAGTTTGCCGTTTTGGCTGACGGCGGCCTGGCAGACGATGTGCTCGCGGTCTTGCAGGTAGGGTCGCAGCGAGGGGTTGGTGTAGCGGAAGAGTTCTTCGCGTTGCACTTCGCGGCGGCGTTCGCCGGAAAAGGCGTCGCGCGTGTCGGCCGTCAGCGCGCAGGGGCGAGTAGGTGGGTTGAGCATGACGTCGGCGGCAGGGTCGTATTTTTTGAAGACAGGCCGCTTAGGCGCGGGCGGCGCTGGAGGCGGGGCGGCTTCGGCAGCGTTGGCGCTCGCCGACGGCGCTTCTGCTGGTGTTTCTGCCGGCGCTTTGGGCAGGGTATCGGCACGCGCGCCGACATTTTCGAGAATTTCGGCAATGGGCCGTTCGGGCGGAGGCGGTATCAGCGCCTGCACTTGCCGGTACGCCTTGGGCAGGCTTTTGCGCAGCGCGCGCGGCGATTGTTCCGACATTTTCTGCACCGATGCCAGCACCTTTTCGGCCTTTTGAAGGGCCTGAAGGGCGCTTTTTTCCGCACTCTGTGCCTCTCGGACGGCCAGAGCGAGCGTCCGAATGTCTTCGCCCGAGGCCGTAGAGTCGGCCAGCGTAGCGTTCAACTGTTCTGCCAATACCTCGCGCTCCAGCGTGGCGCGTTGCGCTTTTCGATAAAAAACCTCTCGGATGTCAGCCGTCTGGATAGCAAAGCGGCGCGCCCAATCGGCTACATCCTCGTCGGGCAACGAGTCTAAGCGCGGCAGCGGGTCCAACGCTGGGAAGTCCGGATGCTGGCCACGAACGGCGGCGCCCATCAGCAGAGCGACAAGCAGCAGTATTATCGGCAATAAGGGAGCGTTGATTGGCTTTTTTAAAAACATATTTCGAGCAAATAAGGGCCAGAGGGCGCTTCTACGTCTTTATTGGACGCCGGTATGCAGAGGAGGCCCGCTTCAGGCCTCATAGGGCGATTGCCAGCCGGGCGTAGTGAATGTAGTCCGTTTGTGGCGGGTCGGTAAAGCCCAGGGCTCGGCCCATGGTGACTAATTGGCCCCGGTGATAGGTGGAGTGTTGTATGCAATGCAGGGTCATCTGGTAACGCGGGCGCGTGTCTTCCTTGCCGCTGAAAAGGCGGAACGTGCAGGATTGCTGGAAAAAATCGGCTGGCTGCCCTTGCAGATATTCCGCTAAGGCGGCAGAGGCAGCAAGCAGGCCGTCGAAGACCTCCGCCATCGTTCCCTGAAAGACCGTCGGCAAAAAGGGCTCGGTCGGCTGTTGCCGCAGGCGTTCTAACCAGATTTTCTCGGCACCCCAGATGTGCAGAAGCGTGTCGCGTATCGTAGGAAAACTGGAGGCCACGGGCGTGGTCATGGTCGCTATGGGCTTGCTGCGCAGCCACTGGACGAACGCATCGTTGGCCCAGCAGTTGTAGGCGGCGTAATCTCGAAGCAAATCCTCAAGCGTCATGTCGGCGGCAATTTTATGTTCAGAAATCGAGCATTTGCCCGTTCTTTGGCCCCGCAAATGTATCGGTTACCCTTTGTACGATTATGCCAACGACCTGTTTTAAAATTGCCTCTCTTGCCCTGATGACGTGTATAGCAGTCGCCTGTGGCTCGGACCCGAAGCCCAAGACTGCCTATGACTTCAAATCTATCCCTGTAACCTATCCCGAAACGCGCCGCGACACAACCGTGCGCGACAACTACTTCGGTACTGTAGTTGAAGATCCGTACCGCTGGTTGGAGGACGACCAGAGCGAGGAAACCAAAGCCTGGGTAAAGGCGCAAAATGCCGTTACTTTCGGCTATTTAGAGCAGATACCTTTCCGCGCGAAAATTCAAGACCGACTGGAGGAAATCTGGAATTTTGAGAAATACAGCACACCGTTCAGAAAAGCCAATTACTTCTACTATTTCAAGAACGACGGTCTGCAAAACCAGAGCGTCATGTATCGGCAGGCGTCTTTGGATGGCGCAGCGGAGTTGGTGCTTGACCCCAACACATTCAGCGCCGACGGGACCACGTCGTTGCAGGAGTACAGTTTCTCGCGCGACGGGCGCTATTTAGCGTATGCAATTTCGGAAGGCGGCTCCGATTGGCGCACCATTTTGGTGAAAGACCTGCAAACGGGCCAGATGCTGCCCGACCAGATTAAATGGGCCAAGTTCACCGGCCTCGGCTGGGCGGGCAACGGCTTTTATTACACCCGTTATCCGGAGCCTAAAGAAGGCGATAAACTCAAGGGCGCCAACCAGAACAGCGCCATTTATTACCACACGCTGGGCCAGCCGCAAAGCGCTGACCGGTTGGTGCACCGCGACCCCAAGCATCCGAACCACTACTTCAGCGCCGGCACTACAGAAGACGAACGGTTTCTCTTCATTGCCGGCGCCGAAAGCACCAGCGGCAATACGCTGGCCTTTCAGGACCTGAGCAAACCCAAAGCGCGCCTGACGCCCATCTACACGAAGTTTGACTACGACTTCAATGTGGTAGAGAACCTCGGTGACCAGCTGCTCATCCTGACCAACCACTCTGCGCCCAAGCAGCGGCTGATCTCCGTAAACACAGCCCGGCCAGAAGAAGCCAACTGGAAAACGCTCATTCCAGAAGACTCCTCTGATGTGCTGCAAAGCGCCACCGTCTGTGGCGACAAGATTGTGTGCACTTACCTGCACAATGCCGCCAGTGCCCTGCGCGTGTTCGATTTAGAGGGCCGCTTCGTGCGCGAAGTTGCCCTTCCCGAAATCGGCACCGTCGGGGCCGTTCAGGGCAAACCCGCTGACTCGTTGGCTTTCTTCTCGTTTTCATCCTTCCTACGCCCAGCTACCATCTATATTTTAGATACCAGAACGCTGGAAACGCGCGTGTTTAAAGCGCCGAAGATGGCCTTCAACCCCGACGCTTACACCACCGAACAAGTGTGGTACACAAGCAAGGACAGTACGCGCGTTCCCATGTTCATCACGCGCAAGAAGAACATCGCTTTGGATGGCCAAAATCCGACACTGCTGTACGGCTACGGCGGTTTCAACATTTCGCTGACGCCAGGTTTTTCGGCCTCGCGAGCAGCCTTGCTGGAAAACAACGGCATCTACGTCGTGGCCAACATTCGCGGTGGCGGCGAGTTTGGTGAAAAGTGGCACAAGGCCGGTACAAAATGCCAGAAGCAAAATGTGTTTGACGATTTCATTGCTGCTGCCGAATACCTTATTGAAAAGCAATACACCAGCCCGCCACGACTGGCCATCGAAGGCGGCTCGAATGGCGGCTTGCTCGTGGGCGCCTGCATGACACAGCGGCCTGACCTCTTTGGCGTATGCTTCCCGCGCGTGGGCGTGCTCGACATGCTGCGCTACCATAAGTTTACCATTGGCTACGCCTGGGCAGTGGACTATGGCCGCAGCGATAATCCGGAGGAGTTCCCTTGCCTCATTAAGTATTCGCCGCTGCACAATGTGCGTCCAACGGCTTACCCGGCTACGATGATCACTACCGCCGACCACGACGACCGCGTGGTGCCGGCGCATTCGTTCAAGTTCGCGGCCGCCTTGCAAGCCAATCAGCAAGGCGAAAAGCCAGTGCTTATCCGCATCGAAACCAGCGCCGGACACGGAGCAGGCAAGCCCACCAACAAACTCTTAGAAGAAGCCGCTGACCTGCTGGCCTTTATGTTTTATCAAATGAAAGCGCCAGTGGTGTACTGAAAGCGCCTATTTGTTCAGCAGATCGCGCACTTCCGCCTCGCTGAGACCTGTCTCGCGCGCTACCTCCTCAGGGCTGGCGCCGGCATTTAGCAGGTAGCGGGCAAATTTAAGCGCCTGAGCGCGCAGCTGGGCTTGCGCTTGTTGCGCTATTTGCCTGGCCTCCGCTACCATCTTTTGGGCCTCCGCCTCGCGCTTCAAGGCATCTTCTTTCGCTTCCTGTAAGCGGAAGATTTCCGTCTCCTGTTCGGCGAACTCGATCTCCGCCCATTGTTCGGCGGCCAGTTTGCGCCGCGTCTCGGCGTCTAAGAGCGGCAGGCGCAGGTATTCTGCGATATCCTCAAATCCTTGTGGAACGGCAGGCAGGTCCAAGATGTAGCCAAAAGGCTGCGCCCAGCGCTGGTCGAAGAGTGTCAGCAGGCGCTCTAAAGGCGTCTGGCGCACCAATGGCAGACGTCTCAATTGAATGACGTAGGTAGTATGCGTCAGCAGGTCAATAAAATCGCTCTGCACCTCCACCTTTTCCTTGGTGGTCAGGTCGGTAGCGCAGTGGTTAAACCGGACGGCCAGGTGCGGGATGTCCAATACGTTGTAGCCCAGGATGTAGATAGTAATGATCGGTCGAGGGCTGTAAACCATTTGCGGTTCTTCCACTCCAGCAACCGCCACTGCTTCCGCTCTTTGGTGGGAGTACAACTGGCTCAGATACGTGCGAAAGCGCTTCAACGTGCCCGTGGCTCGCCACTTCTGAAGTTCTATGTGGACCTCCTCTTCTCGCCCATCGGCATCCCGGATAATCGCCCGGTAGTCCATGCGATAAAGCGAGAAGAGTTGCTTGCCTCCCTCTGATACGATTTCCTGAGGCTCAGCCTTCAGGCTGACCACCTCTTTATCTAAAATGATTGACAAAACCTTCCGAGCCAACGTTGGGTTGGACATCAGGTATTTAAATGCAGCATCGTATAGCGGGTTGGCTATCTCCATGCGGCAAAACTACGGGATTAGCCGCTAAAAGCCAAAACGCTTTTGCTGCATTTCTGGGCCGACGCTACGGCGTATTCTTATGCGGTTGCGTAGACGTAATCGCTCAGGTAGGCATAGGATTCGGTCAGATGACCACCTTCGGCGATAGTGGCACGTCGAATGACAGGGGCGTTGGGCCCCTGGAGCAATTCGGGCAATACGTTTTCCAAGAGCTGGCGTCCGAAGAACTCTGAAGCGTCGCGCGGCAGTTCGGAGGGCAGGTTGTCTATGGCCATAACGTCCACGGCATCGGGCGAGAAGGGCGGACATTCCCGACCAGTATAGCGATGGATGCCATAGACCGGCTCGGCGATCGTGCTGGGTCGGATGGTGGTGGGCACGGAGGCATTGGGAGCGATGTCGCATGAGATGTCGGCGATGACTTGCAGGCTAAAACCCTCCTCAGCCATATCGGCCAACGTAAAAAATTGGGGCGCTTTTGGGTCGTAGTAGATGCCGTTGATGAAAATATCGGCGCGGTGGGCGTAGGGCTTGAAGACGCTGACGTACTCGTCGCCGTGAGCATAAAAGTGGGCTTTATCGAAGATACGCGGCCCATCGCGGTGCTGCACGTAGTCGTGGGCAAAAAGTTGGGTAAAGACTGGGCGGTCGAAGTCTTTTTTCAAAAAGTCGCGCGGCGAGACCTGGTGGATGCCCATATCGTGCAGGTTGCGAATGGCGCCTGAAGCCACGCGCCCGCTGCCGGTCAGCACGATGCGCACGGGCGGCAGGGAGAGGTGCTCATAGTGCGCCTTGACCTCGGCATAGTCGCGGCATTGGTACATGCGCGGAAGCGAGTACAGGCCCGTTCTCCGCCCGTATGTCCACATGCCGTTGTGGGCTCCCACTAAGCCGGCATAAAAGCCAAAGGCAATAAGGCGATCTCCGCGCTCGTCAGTAATTTTCTCGGAGTCTATCAGGCGAATCTTTTTCTCTAAAATGGCTTGCAGCAGCCGGCGGTTGTGCGCCTGCTTTTTTATAGTATGAGAAAAAAACAGGTAGGTCTTGCCAGGGATGAGCTGTTCGACGGGCACTTCCTTGACGCCGAGCAGAACATCGCAACCGCTTACGTCCTCCTGGAGCGGGATGCCCGCGGCCTCATACTCGCTGTCGCGAAAGCAGCGCTCGGCCGAAGGCTGCACCACAACCGCTATCCCAAACCGTTCCATCGCTATGCGACACTGCTCCGGCGTAAGCGGCGTGCGCGCATCAGGAGGTACTTTGCCCTCTCGAATAACTCCAATTTTTAGCATGATGAAAAAAATGATAAGAAATCTGTTACCTGTTGCTGACCTTGCGTCTATAACGCTCGAAAAGCGGCGCAAAGATAGACCGACCAGCGGCGATAAACCCGGAGGAGCAAACCTTCCAAGCAGATAAAAATCACCGCGAGCCGAACTAATCCCACACCGATAGCGTTTATCTTTGCACGTTGCAACGGGCCTGTACCTGGTATTGACGGGAAAGGGAAGTTGCATCGTAAGCATGCCGGAGCATGAGCGTTTGCCTCCGTATCAAACAGCGCTCGACGCATAAGTGGCAACTACAGCTACGCAATGGCTGCCTAATCCAACGGATTAGAAAGCCTTTATGCCGCACGGTTGAGGTTCCATACA
>JANWVR010000106.1 GCA_025056735.1 Saprospiraceae bacterium | reverse complement strand
CAACGCCGTTACGCTGGATCGGGCGGTGCTGAACACGACGGGTGTTCTGTACTACGAGTTGAAGACGACGAAGGACAGCGCTACGCGCAAGATGATTCAGACGAAGTAACGACCACAGAGGCGGCACTTTCCGTGTACAGGGAGGTGTCGCCTCTTACTTCCCGTTGAGGAAGTGGGTACTTTGAAATCGGTTTTTGGGATGGCCTCTCTCCGCAAGATGGAGGGGGGCTTTTTTACGAATACGTTCGGGCGTCGCCGACTCAATGTAGTGGAATTTCTCCTGAAAAAACTTCTGTTGCCGGTCCACACAGCCAGATGTCAGTGTAACCACCTTGCGGCGAAGCCGTAAAACGCACGCGCAATTCGCCTCCGCGGGTCAGAACAGGGAACTCGTACGCTCCTGAAGCCAGCCCCTGCCGCACATGCCAGGCTAAAGCCGCAGCGGTTACGCCAGTGCCACATGCCAGCGTTTCATCCTCTACGCCGCGCTCATACGTGCGAATGCAAATACCTTCCGGGCTCGGCTCTACAAAATTAACGTTGATACCCTCTGCCCGAAACGGCTCTGAATAGCGCACTGCACGCCCTTCCTGCACCATATCTTTACGGTCTAAGTCATTGACCCACTGTACGTAATGTGGTGAACCCGTATCGAGCACAAAAGCCTGTCCCTCTTCTGCTGTGGTTCCAGTCCAGGGCTGAATGCTTTGCACGTCGCGCATATGCAGCGCCACCCAAAAGTCCTGAGGCGATTGTGTGGGCGTTAATTCGGCTTCATGCAGACCATCTACCGCCCAAAACCGATAGTGCGTTTTCTGAATGCCTCGCCGATACGCAAAAGCGACGATGCAGCGCCCGCCATTACCACACATGGAGCCTTCGCGGCCATCTGCATTGAAATACACCATTTCAAAGTCGTATTCAGGGTGGGCCATGAGCAGGATAAGCCCATTGGCGCCAATGCCGAAATGGCGATCGCAGAGTCTTGCTACCTTCTCTGTATCGTCGCGTCGTACCCACTGCCGCTCGCGTTGGTCGAGCAGAATGAAGTCGTTGCCGGCACCGTGGTATTTCCAGAAGTGCATATGGTGGATAATTAAAGAAGACAGAGGCTGCCGTCTTCGGCCTCGGCGAGCATACCCTCAGCGAGCAAATGCTCCAGGGTCTGCAAGACGAGCGGCTGTTGGCGCGAGGGGAAGGCATTCAGAAGCATCTGCACAGATTGCTGTCGTTGCCTAAGAAGGGTGAAAATTTGCGATTTCAGCACCTCATAAGCATCGGCAGAGAGTTCGGCGGTATTCCTGCCGGTGCAAATGTCGCAAATGCCGCAGGGCTTTGCGCCGAACTCACCCAGATAGGCCAGCAGCTGGCGACTCCGGCAGTGGCGCGTCTCAGCGTACCGGATAACAGCCTCGATGCGCTGCTCAGCGCGTTCGCGTAGGAATTGCAGGCGCTTTGCATCAAGCGCCAGGTTTTCGGGCGGTACGCGCTCTTGCAGGAAAGTCATCGTGGGCTGGGCCGAGGCCGGTTGATAATCCAAAATACTGGCCTGACGAGCCGCCAGCAAGACTTGCTCCAGCGCAGGAACCTCTGTTTTGGCGTAGCGCGCCAACGTGGGCAGGCTCACCTCCATGTACTCGCGCTGAATGCCGGGATAGAGGCGCAAAAGCGCCTGTATGACCTTGTCTGCCAGCGGCTGCCGCAGCTGGTAGTCGTACAGCGCTTCGCGATTGGCCTCAATGCGCACCCGCGGAAGGGCACCAGTGGCATCCGAGAGCGCTATCCAGCCCTCATGCTCTAAGGTTCGGAGCGCAGCGTAGGCAGCTGGCTGCTCAAAGCGATACGTTACACAAAAATGCTGAAGGTCAAAGGGAAACGACTCTCCTCTGCCCGCTCCGATTGCTATTTGGGAATAGCTGCCCAGCGCCTGATAAACCCGCCGCACTTCTTCGATACCGGGATGTGCCTGCTTAAGATGACGGCGAAGGCTATCCGCATCCGAAGGCGTGTAGAGCAGCACAGCATAGGACTTCAGCCCATCCCGACCGGCACGCCCTGCCTCCTGGAAATAGGCTTCCAGGCTATCCGGCGGCGCCAAATGCACCACCAAACGGACGTCAGGCTTATCAATGCCCATACCAAAAGCATTGGTGCAGGCCATGATGCGCGTGCGGCCCTGAAGCCAGGACTCTTGCTTCTGATTGCGCTCTTCCAGGCCCAATCCGGCATGGTAAAAATCCGCGCTAATGCCCTCGCGCTGAAGCAATAAAGCAATCTCTTTGGTCTCCTTACGGCTGCGCACGTAAATCAGCCCACTGCCTGAAACGCTCTTCAGGATACTCAGCAATTTATCGAGCTTACGCGCCTCGTAGAGGACGGAATAAGAGAGGTTTTTGCGCTCAAAACTCTGTTGAAATACGCGGCTACCCGAGCGGAAGCCCAACTTATCCTGAATATCGCGCACTACTTCGGGCGTGGCTGTAGCCGTCAGGGCCAACAGCGGCGTCTGAGGCAGAATGTGTTGGCGGAATTCAGCAATCTGCAAATACGGCGGTCGAAAGTCATAGCCCCACTGGCTAACGCAATGCGCCTCATCTACCGCCAGCAGATTGACATTCATACGTGCAATGCGCGCCATCGCCATGTCGGTCTGCAAGCGCTCTGGGCTGAGATACAGCAACTTGTAGGCGTCGTGGCAGGCGTTTTCAAATGTTATATCGATTTCCCGCGCACTCATCCCAGAGTATATGGCCGCCGCCGGGATGCCGCGCTTTTTCAGCTGAAAGACCTGGTCTTTCATCAGGGCTATGAGCGGAGAAACCACAATGCACACCCCCTCGCGGCAAAGCGCCGGCACTTGATAGCAAATGGATTTGCCGCCGCCCGTGGGTAGCAAAGCCAGCGTATCACAGCCACTCAAGACGGACTGAATGATGTCCTCCTGGAGGGGGCGGAAAGCCGGGTACTTCCAGTATTGCTGCAGGATGGAAAGTGGGGTGGCCATAACTCTCAGGAAGTGCCCAAACGAGTTTGGGTGATATTTTGGCCAAACAAGTTTGGCCGGTACAGGGCAAAAATAAAAAAACCCTCGCCGCGACGGCAGCGAGGGGGCAAGCATGTATTCCTTTGAAACGCCTGAACCGACCGCTTAGGCCAGCTTGACATTTACTGCATTCATGCCTTTTTTTCCGCGCTGAAGGTCGAAGGTAACGGTGTCGCCTTCGCGGATGTTGTCAATGAGACCGCTGACGTGAACGAAGACGTCTTCGCCCGTAGCAGAGTCAATGATGAAACCAAAACCTTTGGTTTCGTTGAAAAACTTTACTTTTCCAGTGTGCATTGGTAAAAAATTTGAAAAATGATACTGAGCAATATGCTCGACACAAAGGTGCGGTTTATTTCCGACTTGGGCGCTTTTTTTTAAACCATTTTCTGGGCCTACCTTTGTGGCTGCTTTTTTGAAGGACAATTGACACCATGGACCTTGCTACCCGATACTCCCACACCGAAGTGGAAGCCCGCTGGTATGAACACTGGGAGCAAAGCGGCTACTTCCGCTCGGTACCTGATGAGCGCGAGCCGTTTACGATTGTCATTCCGCCACCCAACGTTACGGGCGTGCTCCATATGGGGCACATGCTTAACAATTCCATTCAGGACATTCTTATTCGCAAGGCGCGCTTAGACGGCAAAAATGCCTGCTGGGTACCAGGCACCGATCACGCCTCTATCGCCACCGAGGCCAAAGTAGTGCGCTGGCTACGCGATGAAAAAAAACTGCGCAAAGCCGACTTGACGCGCGAGCAGTTCATGGAGTACGCCTACCAATGGAAAGACAAATACGGTGGCATCATCCTGCAACAGCTCCGCCGGTTGGGCGCCTCTTGCGATTGGTCACGCACCGCCTTTACGATGGATAAAGGCTACTACGAGGACTGCATTCGCGTCTTTGTGGACCTGTACCGAAAAGGCAAACTGTACCGCGGCTTGCGCATGGTCAACTGGGACCCGGAAGCCAAAACGGTGCTTTCTAACGAAGAGGTCATCTACCAGAGCGAAACGTCGCACCTGTACCATATCCGATACCCTATTGCAGACGCGAACGGCGAGGGCGGCATCGTGATTGCCACCCAGCGCCCTGAAACCATCTTCGCCGACGTGGCGGTAGCGGTTAATCCGAAAGACCCGCGCTATCAGCATTTAATCGGTAAACATGTCCGCATTCCGCTCATCGAGCGCACAATACCGGTCATTGCCGATGAGTATGTGGACATGGAGTTCGGCACTGGCGCGCTCAAGATAACGCCAGCACACGACCCAAACGACTACGAAATTGGGCAGCGGCATGGGTTGCCTATGCTCGATATCCTGACTGACGACGGCAGGCTGAACGAGCGCTGCGAATATGCTCCTCTGGTGGGCCTCGACCGCTTCGAAGCGCGCAAACGCATGAAAGCCCTGCTCGAAGAGGGCGGTTACTTAGTCAAATTAGAAGATTACACGACCAACATCGGTCGCTCGGAGCGCACCAATGCCGTTGTGGAGCCCAAATTGTCGCTGCAGTGGTTTGTGCGCATGAGCGAGCTGGGCGCCCCAGCCCTAAAGGCCGTGCTCGACCGCGAGGTGCGCTTCTACCCGGAAAATTTCCAGAACCTTTACCGCACCTGGATGGAAAACCTCCGCGATTGGTGCATCTCGCGCCAGCTGTGGTGGGGGCAGCGAATCCCGGCCTGGTACCTGCGCTCAGAGCCACTTAATGAGGAAACGCACATCTTTGTAGCCATGACCGCTGAGGAGGCGCTCGACCAGGCGCGCCAGGCCACTGGAAACCTATACCTGACGCTCGACGACTTGCGCCAGGACGAAGACGTGCTCGACACCTGGGCCTCCTCCTGGCTGTGGCCCATTAGCGTCTTTGACGGCTTCCGCCAACCCGAGGGTGAAATCCGATACTACTACCCTACTTCTGTGCTCGTTACCGGTTGGGACATCATCTTCTTCTGGGTGGCCCGCATGATCATGGCCGGTTACGAATTCCGCGGCGAAAAGCCGTTCCATGCCGTTTATTTTACTGGCATGGTGCGCGATAAACTGCGCCGCAAGATGTCCAAATCGCTGGGCAATTCGCCCGATGCCCTCCAGCTCTTAGACGACTACGGCGCTGACGGCGTACGCTACGGCCTGATGTCGAGCGCCGCTGCGGGCAACGATATTCTTTTTGATGAAAAACTCTGCGAAAACGGTCGCAACTTTTGCAACAAGCTCTGGAATGCCCTGCGCTTAGTGAAAGGCTGGCAAGTAGCCGAGACACCAGAGAACGAGGCCGCCGCGCGCCGCAACGCGCTGGCCGTTCAATGGATGCGCGCCAAATTCAGCCAGATACTGCAATCTGTAGAAGCCGATTTTGCTGCGTTTCGCCTGAGCGAAGCCCTCCTGACATTGTACAGCTTCATTTGGGACGACTTCTGCTCATGGTACTTAGAAATTATTAAACCCGGTTTTGAAAAGCCGTTGGAGCGGACAACATACGAAGCAACACTCGACCTGTTTAGCGACCTGATGATTGCCCTGCATCCATTCATGCCTTTCATTACCGAAGAAATCTGGCATCGCCTTCGCGAACGGGCGCCTGGCCAAGACTGCATGGTACAGCGCTATCCGACAGCATCGGCCTTCGACCCAACGCTCATTGAGCAAGTAGAAGCCGTCAAGGCTGTAGTTACGCGCATCCGCGAGGTGCGCAACGAGCACCAGATTAAGCCGCGTGAGCCGCTGTCGGTGTGGGTAGAAGACAGCCCGTCGTCGCAAGCGCTGTTTAGCCGGGAAGGGCTGACGGAGCTGGCCTGCAAGTTAGCCGTATTGTCCCGGCTGGAGCGTACCAGTGCCGAACCGGCAGGCGCCAAATCCTTCCTCTGCGGTACGGAGAAGTACTTCGTGGAAATCCATCAGCAAGTGGACTATCAGGCCG
This sequence comes from Saprospiraceae bacterium, assembly GCA_025056735.1. Taxonomy (GTDB): domain Bacteria; phylum Bacteroidota; class Bacteroidia; order Chitinophagales; family Saprospiraceae; genus M3007. Next base: position 50,382 of record JANWVR010000106.1, on the reverse strand, counting down.
AGCGCGCCAAATTAGAGCAGGAATTGACGTATCAACAAGGTTTTCTGAAGTCTATAGAAGCCAAATTGGCCAACGAGCGCTTTGTTACTTCCGCACCGGCGGCAGTCGTGGAAAACGAGCGCAAGAAGCGCGCAGACGCTTTGGCGCGCATTCAAATTTTGGAAGAGACGTTGGCCAAACTGCCCACATGACTATGGAAGACGTTCCCTCTTCGACCGATAACCCTCCGAGTAGTCTCGGTCTTTGGAAGCATGCCTTGCCCGTAGGGATGGCAACTGTACTCCTCTGGATGGCCGGCCTGCCCTTGCCCGCACTCAAGGGCGACCCATCGCCGTGTAGCGGGCTGTATCTAAGCGTACGCGGCCAACACCTAAGCCTCCTATATCCACTGCGGCGCGACCCGCAAGCGCCCGCGCATGCCGCCCGTATCAGCCGCGCTCGATTAGATACCCTGAGCAACTGGTACAGTCCCTCGCGCCGCTATGTCGAAATTATCCGCCAGGACCACCCCACCCAACCGCTATATGGCCTGGCACTGGGCTTTGAGTTTCACGAAAGCGCCGACACCTTCCCTTACCGGCCAGCTTATGCACGGGCGCACTTTAAAGATTTCTCCTGGGGCGGCGTCGAATTCAGCCAACTGGACTCGTTCAACTATACCGGAGTTACCAACGAGGTCAGCCATGACCTCAGTATCCGCATTTTATCCTTCCAAAACGATACAATCAAAGGTGTTTTCTCCGGGCTATTGCTTAGCGGAGCAGGGCCTATGCTGCTTATTGACAGCGGTGCCTTCTGTGTGCACCTACGCCGATTGACCCTGTGAGCACACCTTATTATTCTACTTAAATAAAAAACGGCCGCAGGGCTGAAAATTTATGATCTCTGACCTTTTACTCACGGCGTTCTTAGTCTTCCTGAATGGCTTCTTTGTTGCTGCAGAGTTTGCCATTGTGAAAGTTCGCGCCTCTCAAATTCAGATGCGCGCGGGTAGCAGCGCCGTAGCACGCATCGCAGAAAGTGTTGTTGGCCATTTGGATAGTTACTTAGCGGCCACCCAGTTGGGCATTACTTTGGCAAGCCTGGGTCTGGGTTGGATAGGCGAACCTGTCGTGGGCGCCATCATTCTAAATATGATGACCTGGCTGGGCATAGCCCCAGATCCCGGTGTAGCCCATCGAATTGCACTCCCCGTGGCCTTTGCCTCCATCACGGTGCTGCATATTGTCTTTGGAGAACTGGCCCCCAAATCCATGGCCATTCGATACCCTACACGCACTACGCTATGGGTGGCGCTACCCCTCAAATTCTTCTACTACCTGTTTCGCCCTTTTATCTGGCTGCTCAACGGGCTGGCCAACTTGATCCTTCGGGTTATGGGCATCCGATTGGTCGGGCATTCGGAGGCACACTCCGAAGAGGAACTCAAACTCATCATTTCTGAAAGTGCGGAGAGCGGCGCCATCCAAGCTTCGGAGCGCGAGCTTATCCACAACGTTTTTGCATTTGACGAGCGCTTAGTCAAGCACATTATGACGCCGCGCACGCAGGTGGTGGGTATGCGCATTGAGACGCCGCTATCCGAGGCTGTCTCGTTTGCTTTGCGGGAGGGCTATTCGCGTTATCCCGTCTTCGAGGACACGTTAGACCGAATCCTGGGTTTTGTTCACACTAAGGACCTGCTGGTGGCCCAGGTAGAGCAGTCGAACAAGACCCTGAGCGAACTCATGCGGCCCGTGTTGTACACCCATCCGAACAAGAAAATCGTCCAGCTGCTGCGCCAGTTCCAACGCGACCGGCTGCAACTGGCCGTTGTTACTAACGAGTTTGGCGGAACGGCTGGTATTGTTACCATGGAAGACATTCTGGAGGAGCTGGTTGGTGAAATTCAGGACGAATACGACCAGGAGCAGCCACCCGTCGTCAACATTGGCGAAGGTGTGTGGCGCATACTGGCGCAGACTAATTTGGAGCGCATCAACGAACATCTACCGATGCCTTTCCCTTTGGATGACGACTACGACACGCTGGCCGGCCTACTGCTCAAAGTGCTCGATGGTATTCCGGAAGAGGGCAGCGTGATATCTGTGGGCGAATACGAGGTAACCGTTCTAAAGATGTACAAGACCAGCCCTGAAGTTGTAGAGGTTCGGCGACGGATTGCAGAGGCCGTATAAGTAAAAGACGGGCAGCCCATTTTTCCAGACTGCCCGCAAGCATGAGGGAAGGATTGCATTGCTTATTGTCTTCTGGGTAGATTTTTAGGCTCTGCCCCGGAGGTAGGTCGTTCGCCCGGTCGGCGCGGCGGTGTAGGCGCCGGTTCCTTGCTGCCACCCGCACCCGGGCGTGTTTGCGGAGAGGGGGCGCTACCCTCGTCGGCGTGGCGCCCCTCGTGGCGAGGGCCAGCGTGCTTTTTATGCCCTTTGCGCCCCTTTTTGCCTTTGCGGTGTTCTTTGTCACGCAGGTTCTTGTCTCCGCCGCGCCCTCGACCGCTAAAGGCTGCGCCGTCCGATTTGTCCTCCGCATGCTGGCGAATACCTTCGGATTTGCGGCTCTCGGCACGCTCTTTTTGCCCATTAGCAGCAGGACGTCGGTCTACCTGCGCATTGACCGCTCCCGCCAGCAAGAGAACCAATACCGTCACCCACAGATCTTTCTTTGCCATAATAAAACGCATATTTTGGTGAAGAATACCCTACAGACGCATGGGCATTTGGCGGATTATGCTCAGACGCCTACTTAACCTTTTCCTTAACAGACCCTTTGAATGCCACAGACCCGCCTCATCCAGTCGACATTTTTGCCATTCCGAATATAATTTTGAGCGAAATGCGCAAAGAGCACGCTTTCCTCATTATTTTTTGAAAAATAAATCCGCCCAGTTTTTGAAACCAAATGACCGTTGTACTTTTGCCGCCGATTTTATCGGAGCCTTCTCCCAAATAAATATGAGGTTTTTTCGTCCTTTCTGGATTGTTCTGGTTTTTAGTGCGTTAAGCGTTGGCGCGTTGGCGCAAGGGGAGCACCACTCGCACCACCAACCCGAGACAGGCGCCGCCCCTGTGCAACAGGAGCACCATGATGTGCCTCACGCAGACTGTGGGCACTCGGTCAACGAAGAGCGCCCCTTTGATGCTGGAGAAGCTGCCTTACATCACATTTCCGATGCCAACGCCATTCACATCGTTGGCGACCTGTATGTGCATCTCCCTTGCATTTTATATGCTCCGGGACACGGTTGGAAATTCACGACAACGGCTGCCTTTGAGGCCCACCACCACGGCAACGGAACGCGCTCTCAAGATGGTTATGTGTTGGTACACGGCAACATCATGCGCCTGACTAACCCACAGTATGCGCACGGCTCGTTCCCGGTAAGTGATTACACCCACCAGGAAGTCGAGACGCCCGAAGGCAAGAAAAAAACGGCCTACTACGCCATCATCAACGGCCAATGCGAGCCCTTAGACCCTAAGACGACTTTCGACGGCGGCCTCATGGGCGGCGGTATTACCTCTTTCTACGATTTTTCCATCACGCGCAACGTGTTCACGATGCTGCTGACGGCTTTGGTGCTGTTTTTGCTCCTGCGCGCCGCAGCACGCACGGCGATCAAGCGCCAGGGCAAGGCGCCAAAAGGGTTGCAAAATTTCTTAGAGCCGTTTATTATTTTCATTCGCGACGAGGTAGCCAAGCCCAATATCGGTCCCAAATATGAAAAGTATCTACCCTATTTATTGGCTATCTTCTTCTTCATCCTGGGTCTCAACTTGATAGGCCAGATACCTTTTTTCCCAGGCGGTGCCAATGTGACGGGTAATATCTCGGTCACACTGGTGCTGGCAGTATTCACTTTCCTCATTTCGACGCTGAGTGCCAACAAACACTTCTGGGAGCACACGCTGTGGATGCCCGGTGTGCCGGCGGTGCTCAAAATTCTCATCCTTACGCCCATCGAAATTCTGGGACTTTTTCTCCGTCCTTTCACGTTGCTGCTCCGTTTGTTTGCTAACATTACGGCGGGGCATATCGTCATTGTGAGTTTCGTGGGGCTTATTTTCATTTTCGGCAAAGGCGGTGAGAGCCTGAGTGGTTCCATCTCGGGCATTCTGGCCTCCGTGCCAATGACACTTTTCATGATGACGCTTGAACTGCTGGTAGCTTTCCTCCAGGCGTTCATTTTCACCATGTTGTCAGCGGTTTACATTGGTACAGCCGTGGAAGAACCGCATCACCACTAACAGCAGTAAATCATTCATTTATTAAATAGTTTTTGCACATGTATGCAGCAATTGGAGCCGGTATCGCTGTAATTGGAGCCGGCATTGGTATTGGTCAGATTGGTGGCAAGGCTATGGAGTCCATCGCTCGTCAACCTGAGGCAGTGGGTGACATCCGCGCCAGCATGATCCTGACGGCCGCCTTGGTGGAAGGCGCTGCGTTGGTCGCCATGGTGTTGGCTTTCTTTGTGAAGGCTCCCGCCTAAAAAGAGACGCACTTCCCGGGTCGGCGCGAAGCGGTTGGCGACGCAATGACCCGGATTTTCTCTCAAACACATACGCGCTGACCCTTCCGGGGGGCGAGCGCTAAGCATAAAAAAATCTTCTCAAACTTATACCTTCTGTATGCTTCTTTTAGGAGATTTTTCCGTCATTAAGCCCGAACCCGGCTTGTTGTTCTGGACGGTCCTCATTTTCCTGATTTTCTGGACGCTGGTAGCGCGCTTTGCCTTTAAGCCCATCGCAAATGCCCTTAAAAAGCGCGAACAAGACATCCAGAATGCCCTCGATGAGGCCAAGAAAGCCCGCGAAGAGATGGCCAACCTTCAGGCAGAAAACGAAAAACTGCTGGCTCAGGCACGCGAGGAACGCGCCCAAATGCTGAGAGAGGCCAAAGAAGCTAAGGAGCAAATCCTTGCTGAAGCCAAAGAGCGAGCCAACGCCGAATATCGCCGAAAAGTGGAAAGTGCCCTGCACGACATCGAGAACCAGAAAATGGCCGCCTTAGTCGAACTGAGAAACACGGCCGGTCAAATGGCAGTGGAAATCGCTGAAAAACTCCTGCAGCGCGAACTCAGCAATAAAGCCGAGCAAGAGGCTTATGCACGTCAATTGGCTGAAAAAATGCGCCTGAACTAAAAAAAACAGTCAGGACTCTCTCTATGTCGAACCATCGAATTGCAGCGCGCTATACCAAGTCGTTGATTGCTTTAGCCGTTGAACGCGGCGAATTAGAGGCCGTCCACAGTGACATGCAACTGCTGGATAAAGCGGTTCAAAGCCGCGATTTTTACCTATTGATGAAAAGCCCCATTGTTCCGGCAGATAAAAAGTTAGCCGTCGTTAAAGCCCTTTTTGAAGGCAAAGTCAGCGCGCTCACACTGGGGTACTTGCAGCTACTCATCCGAAAAGGCCGCGAGGCGTATCTGCCTGAGGTGGCGCGGGAGTTTTTTAATCAGTACAAAGCTATCCGAAGGATTACCTCTGTTCGGATTATTAGTGCTGGGCCGCTCTCCGAGGCTGTATTAGAGCAAATTAAGGAGCGCATACGTACCAGTGGGTTGGCTACTGAGAATTTAGAGATCACTACCCACATAGACCCATCGCTCGTCGGTGGTTTTATCTTGGAATTCGACGACAAGCGCTACGACGCCAGCATAGCCAGCCGATTAGCCGATTTGAGAGCAGAATATAGCAAAAATCAGTACGTACGGGAGTTTTAAAAACCGTTTTTTATCCGCAAAACACACATTCAGAACAATATGGCAGACATTCGACCGGAAGAAATCTCGGCAATACTCAAGCAACATCTGTCGGGTTTCGACACAGATACCCAATTGGAGGAGGTAGGCACGGTGCTCCAGGTGGGCGATGGCATTGCTCGCGTTTACGGCCTCAATCGTGCACAGTCGGGCGAGCTGGTAGAATTTGAGAACGGCGTCCAGGCCATTGTGCTCAATTTAGAAGAGGACAACGTGGGCGTAGTGCTCATGGGCTCCTCGGCAGGTATCCACGAGGGTTCCTTAGTAAAGCGCACCGGCAAAATCGCTTCTATCGAGGTAGGTGAAGGTTTTCTGGGCCGTGTCGTCAACCCTTTGGGCCAACCTATTGACGGTAAAGGTCCAATCGGCGGCCAGAAGTACGAAATGCCTTTAGAGCGAAAAGCGCCAGGCGTTATTTATCGCCGCCCGGTAAACGAGCCGCTGCAGACGGGCATCAAAGCCATTGACGCCATGATCCCCATTGGGCGTGGTCAGCGCGAGCTGATCATTGGTGACCGCCAAACGGGCAAGTCGGCTATCGCAGTAGATACTATCATCAACCAGAGAGAGTTCTACGAACGCGGCGAGCCCGTGTACTGTATCTACGTTGCCTGTGGGCAGAAGGCCTCTACGGTGGCTCAGATTGCGCGCACGCTTGAAGAATACGGCGCTATGCCCTACACGGTTATTGTATCGGCTTCGGCGTCTGACCCTGCTCCCCTGCAATTCTACGCACCGTTTGCCGGCGCTGCCATTGGCGAGTATTTCCGCGACACAGGTCGCCCGGCCCTTGTGGTTTATGACGACCTGTCGAAACAAGCTGTTGCTTACCGCGAGGTATCGCTGCTGTTGCGCCGTCCACCGGGCCGCGAGGCCTATCCGGGCGACGTGTTCTACCTGCACAGCCGTTTGCTGGAACGCGCCGCTAAGATCATTGATGACGACAACGTAGCGCGCCAGATGAACGACCTGCCGCCCAGCTTAGTTAAAGCCGGGTTGATTAAAGGTGGTGGCTCGCTGACAGCGCTCCCACTCATTGAAACTCAGGCAGGTGACGTATCGGCCTACATCCCAACCAACGTGATTTCTATCACCGATGGGCAAATCTTCTTAGAGTCCAACCTTTTCAACGCCGGTATCCGCCCGGCCATCAACGTAGGTATCTCGGTAAGCCGCGTAGGCGGTAACGCCCAGATTAAGTCCATGAAAAAGGTGGCCGGCACACTCAAGCTCGACCAGGCGCAATACCGCGAGCTGGAAGCGTTTGCCAAATTCGGCTCCGACCTCGACGCCGCCACGCAGGCCATCCTGGCCAAAGGCGCGCGTAACGTGGAAATCCTCAAGCAGCCGCAGTATAGCCCGATGCCGGTAGAAAAGCAAATCGCCATCATCTATCTGGGCACTAACAATCTACTGCGCGACGTACCGTTGAACAAGGTGAGCGAATTTGAGGAGATCTTCCTCATGGAAATGGAACAGCAACTGCCCGACGTATTGGAAGAGTTCCGCAAAGGCAAATTAGAAGAGGCCAGCTTAGAAAAAGTACGCCAGCTGGCGGCCAAACTGACGGCACAATACAAAAAATAAGTGCGAAGCCGGCTTCGAGGTGCGCGCCAGCAGTTAGAAGCCGGTCTCGCCATACAATCCTTAGCTCATGGCAAGAGGACTCAAAGAAGTTCGCGAGCGCATTAAGTCTATCATTTCTACGCAGCAGATTACCAAGGCCATGAAGATGGTCTCGGCAGCCAAGCTGCGTAAAGCGCAGTCGGCTATCGTGCAGATGCGCCCCTATGCCAATCGCCTCAACCGCATGCTATCCAACATCCTGTCCAACTTAGATGGCGATGCGACAACGGCCTTTGGCACCCAACGCGACGTGAAGAACGTGCTGGTGGTCGTCGTTACATCGAACCGAGGGCTATGCGGCGCCTTTAATTCAAACATCAACAAAGAGGCTGCTGCGCACATTCAGGCCAAGTACGCCGAACAGCGCCAAGCCGGTCGGTTAACGATGTTGTTTGTTGGTAAAAAAGGCTACGACTTCTTCCGTCGCCGCTATCGCGACATAAACTTCAACACCGACCACATAGACCTCTTCAATCACCTGACTTACGAAAATACCAGCGCTTTAGCGCGTACGCTCATGGATGCGTTCTTAGCAGGGCAATACGACGCCATTGATATCGTCTACGGACATTTCAAAAATGCCGCCACGCAATACCCAATGGTAGAACAATGGCTCCCAGTACCGAAGATGACTCCTGCCGAAGGCACTAAAAAACGCGCCGACTACATCTTTGAACCAGACAAACAACAACTGCTGGAGACGCTGGTACCCAGCATCTTGCAGCTGCAGTTCCACAAAACCATGCTCGACACACACGCCAGCGAACACGGCGCTCGCATGACTGCCATGGACAAGGCCACTGACAACGCTGAGGAACTGCTTAAAGAACTACGTATCAGCTACAACAAGGCGCGCCAGGAAGCCATCACAACCGAACTGACCGAAATCGTCGGCGGTGCAGCAGCACTGGAAGGCACCTAATGAGAAAACAAACCAACGATCGAATACCTCCCCCCCCGGCCCTGTTGCAGTATACTCGCAACAGGGCTTTTTTTCATGGCCGGCGCATGTTTCTTTTGACTTTGCGGTATTTCTGTGCGTGAGGGGCTTTATTTTTGGGGCCAAACAAGTTTGGCGGTTACTTGGCCAAACAAGTTTGGTGATTACTTGGCCAAACAAGTTTGGCGGTTACTTGGCCAAACAAGTTTGGCGGTTACTGGGCCAAACAAGTTTAGCGGTTACTTGGCCAAACAAGTTTGGTGATTACTTGGCCAAACAAGTTTGGCGGTTACTGGGCCAAACAAGTTTGGCGGTTACTTTACGGGTACTATGGATGATCTCTCCTGGCGCGAACGTTTGGTAGCGATGGCTGCGGTGATCGTACTGTTTGGCCTGATCTGGCTGTACACGCGCGAGTATCCAGTATTTACCAATACACTGCAGGCCAGTCGTTTGGTACTGGGCGCCTTTCTTTTCGGACTCCTTTTGGCTGGCGCCCTGCTGTACTTCCTGCGTAAACGTCTGACGCCCTGGGCTAATCATCTACCCGAGGTGTTGCTTATTGTTTTCTTCATCCCGCTATTCATGCCGCTGTTTGCCAGCCGGCTCAACCGCGCTGGCGGCTCAGTGGAGCATCGCCCGTTCAAGTTTGTGGCTGAAGCGCCTTATGTAGCCTCTGCCTACGGCTGGCTGCGTTACCAGCCTATTGAGGTTACTGGTTATCGCCTCATAGTTAAAGACGGCGAACACCTGCGCCAGTTCCAGTACAAGAGCCAGCCTTACTTTCCCATCACCCAACCCGGCGATACCGTATTATTGCCCGTGCGGTGCGGGCTACTGGGCGTGGAAGTGATGGAGTTGAAATAACTTCGAAGGCGGGCTTTGTATTGTGAGAGCCTCTAACGCTGCACCACTACCCTACTCTGCCAGAGCTGGCCGCCGGCTACGAAGCGGACGAGGTACAGGCCGTTTTCCAATGTCGAGAGATCGAGCCGGTAGTTGTGCTCGGCAATCCCGGTAATATCCAGGCGTAGGCGTCCACTTACATCGAAGACTTGCACCTGCCCTTCGCCGGGCAAATCCATCAGCCAGACAGCACCGTTAGTCGGGTTGGGCTGCAGTTGGAGCGGTGCAATGGCGTGGGGCTCATCGGCGCTACTCACATAACCCACATCCCGGTAGGCCAGAAAGAAGAGGATCGTATTAAGAAGTGCCGGTGAGAAGCATGCCCCGTGGTCAGCGTTTGAGTTGACGTCTGTGACTTGCAGGTTAAGAGCCCCCCGAGCCAGCATGGTGTCGCGAGCAACAATACTGTTTCGGAACGGCACCTGGTCGTCAGCCATGCAGTAGAAAATCCGTGTGGGCACCTGAGGCGCCCAGCGATATACGTTGTTGTCGCGCAGGGCAACATTAATCGGATGCCCGTCATCGGCTTTTACTTCCTGCACTAAAGAAGGTTGCAGCATGCGCACAGGTCGGCAAGCGCCCTCGTTCTGCGTCAGGAGGTTAACGAGTTGGATATTTAGTGCAATCAGGTTCATGCTGCCGCTATAGTGCTGACTGATGACCGTTGCATACGGCTCTCGAAACACCTCATGCACAAAATTGAAGAGATTTCCATAGACATTTTGATACGAGATTAACGTATGCGGAATGTAGGCCGGATAGAAATAGATATCGTCTGACAGAACGAGATTGCGCATAACTTCGCCAATGCTGTACGGGCCAGACATATGGCTGGCCGCTGTCATCTTGAACTCATTCTTCCAGGGCCCTTCCACGTCGCGCTGAAAGGCCATCGAGGCATGGCCGCCCTGTGAGTAACCAGTTACAAACAGCTGGTCGTTCACATGCAGCCCAGGGCCATAGTAGGCCATAAAATCGGGCAGGGTGCGCAACATGTCTGCCGCTACCCAGGACTCGGAAGCAGCATGTACATAAGGATGGAAGCCCTTGGCAACCCCCAGGCCCAAATAGTCGGGCATAAAAGTCAGGAAGCCCATGCCGGCAAAAAGCAGGCCGATGGCACCTTCACCGCCTGTCATCACATTAAATGACGGTACGTCAGTGCGAGTTGAGGAGGTACCGTGTTGATATACCAATCGCGGAAAGATGCGGGCAGGGTCTTGCGGAACAACGATAAGCCCGGATACTGTATCGGGCTGACCAGCCGTATTTTTAGTAGTGTAAATCACCCGATAGAAGCGAGCATCGTATTGCACCAACGGGTTGTTGAACTGCGCAGCAATTTGCGCGCGCGTGCGGCTGCCTAAAAACTGGGCAGAAACCATCTTTTGCGCGTCAAGCAGCGATGCTACAAGCACGCACAGGGCGAGGAAGGAAAGTAGTTTCTTTTGCATAACAGCAGAAAAAAGGATGAGCGAATGGGCAAAAATAAGTGCAAACAGTTATTTAGCAACTGACTCCATGCAAATTCGGTCTACTCCTCGCCTTCTCGAAGGCGCCCAAGCCGCGTTTTCCTTTATTTTTCAACCGCCAAGAACGCAGAGAAGCGGTGAAAAAATCTCTGCGCTCCTCTACGGCCGTGTGTGGTTTCCAGTAAAAAAATCCAGAAAACACACAGGGCTTTCTGAATGGGATCCATCCCTATGAAGCACGGCGTTGGATGGTGTGTGTTTTAGGGAAAAGCGGCCGGCGCACTAGCCTTTGTTTAGTCTTGGTCTTATACCATGCCGAAGGAGCGAGCAACGACTGGTTAGCCACTTCTTTTCTGGGGAATTATTCGCTGTTTGGCATTGCAACAAGGCTTCGCGGCAGCAGCATTTTCTAAGCCGCGATCGCTACGGCGTCTGATTTCGCGGAGGGAACCGTAGACTTAATTCACCGCTTTGACGCCAGCAATTTCGGGTATTTTGCCTCGGATAGCCTCAGCAATGCCTGCGCGCAGCGTCATTTCCGACATGGCGCACGACTGGCACATGCCCGTCCAACGCACATGTACGAACATATCGTCAGTCAAGTCTACGACTTCTACGTCGCCGCCGTCGGCATTCAGATGTGGCCGCACGGCGCTTAGCGCCTCTTCAATCCGCTGGAGTAATACCGCTTTTTTATCGTTGCGCATATCCTTATGGGTGTTCGCCGTAATCGGGAATGCAAGGCAAAGTTAAAATTACTGCTTCAATCGGTCACGAAACTTTTGTCGGAATTTCTCGACTTTGGGCCCTACCACATAGATACAGTAAGGTTGAGAGGGATTGTTCCGGTAGTAGTTCTGATGGTAATCTTCTGCTTTGTAGAAGCGATCGAGCGGCGCAATCTCGGTTACGATAGGTTTGGGCCACAGCTGGGCTGCTGCTTTTTTAGCTTCCTGAGCTATCCGCTTTTGCTCGTCGTTGTGGTAAAAAATAACGGAGCGATACTGCGTGCCTACGTCGTTGCCCTGGCGGTTGAGGGTGGTAGGGTCATGGACGGTAAAAAAGACCTCCAATAGGTCGGCATAAGAGGTTACCGAAGGATCATATGTGATTTGCACTACTTCAGCATGGCCCGTCGTACCGGTACACACTTCGCGATACGTTGGATTGGGCACGTGACCACCCGCATAGCCGCTTTCTACCTTCAAGACGCCTTTCATTTCTAAGAAGACGGCTTCAATACACCAGAAACAGCCGCCGCCGAGGGTAGCCACATCAACAGAGTTTGGGGTCTTTTCGGCAGGGGTAGCAGTTGCATCGGGACGGGTATTTGACATAGATCGCTCTTTGTGTTTTTGTGCCGACGGTTGAGGGCAGGCAGTGAGCAAGAAGAGAGGGAGCATCCAGCTGGTTAGTGTTTTCATGCTTGCATGTATTGCACCATTTTACGTTTAAACACTTGAGAACGGGTTAAGTTTCACCGATGGCGAGCAGCGATCAGGCACCCGATACAGCCGTGCGTTCGAATCGCCTATTGGCCAACAGGGTTTTCCCCTGACCGGGCAGATAGCTGAGAAAGCGCTGAAGCCCGAGCCATTTGTCTTCGTCTAATTCGTAACTGATGTTTTGCTGAAAATAGGCTTCCAGGTCGAAACCGGGCAGAGTGGGTAGGATTTTGATTAATTGAGGTATCTGCGCGATGCCGTCGGCTAAGGCCTCGTTAAAGCGACGAACAAAATCGTCGGGCAACGGATGCGTGCTAATCCAAGCAGCAAAAACGAAGGGAAGGCCCGTCCACTCTTTCCAGATTTGGCCCAGATCGTAAATGTATGGGAAGCGTTTTTCCATGCCAATAGCGCGGTCGCCGATGACTAAGCCAGCGGTGTCGTCGCCAATGTGGTGCTCGTAGCCGTCGTAAGCGGGTATAAATTCGGGTTCGATGCCCCAGTACTCCCGGCACAGGATAGGAGCTAACGCCACCGATGTACGCGAGTGGAAATCCAGAAGTAAGCGGCGCACCTCACCCATAGGCTTTTCGGAGAAGATGCACACCGTTCGCACAGCGCCTGTGGCGCCGATGCAAAAGTCTGAGACCAGATGTGCCTCTGGTAAGTCTGGGATAACCGCCACGGGCGTCAGCGCCAGGTCTGCCTCTTCGCGCAATAGCTTCTGCGCGCACACAGCGGGAATGTCTAAGCTTAGATCAATCTGATCGGCCAAAGAGCTGCGAAAAAGTCCATAAATGAACGGTTTGGTATTCAGGTAGCTGACCACAGATAGGCGCATACGAGGCAAAAAGGCTGAGAACGGATGTGGCGAAAGGATTAAGCATTTACGACAGGCAGCTCTATGTATCCGCGCCAGGCCTTGTCCTCTTCAAAGACGGCATCGGTGTAGTCGCGTATCACGTTATAGAGCGTATCGCGCTCGATAGGGCGACGTCCCACGCGGCGGATGAGGTCTACTAATTGCTGTGTGGTGAGGGCGGGGTGTTGCTCTTCAGCACCGGCCATGGAGTAGATTTTTGTGGTGTCATCAATAGTACCGTCAATGTCATCCACGCCGAAGGCCAGCGACATCTGGGCTAACGTGCGACCAATCATAGGCCAGTAGGCTTTGATGTGGTCAAAGTTGTCCAGGTAGATGCGAGCAATAGCATAATTGCGCAAATCTTCTACGGCTGTGCTTTCGGGCACGTTGCTCATCTGGTTATGTTGGTTGCGAAACTTGAGCGGGATGAAGGTTTGAAAGCCGCCCGTTCGGTCTTGTAATTGGCGCAGGTGTTCCATGTGATCAATGCGATGCCAGTACTGCTCGATGTGGCCGTAGAGCATGGTGGCATTGGAGCGGCCACCCATCTGGTGCCAGATTTCATGGATGCGCAGCCACTGTTCAGCAGTGCATTTGTCGGCAGCGATTTGCTCGCGAATTTCGGGGTGGAAGATCTCAGCACCACCACCAGGTAAGCTGTCCAGGCCTGCGTCCTTCATCAGGCGCAGGCCCTCTTCGTAGCTAAGTTTGGCTTTTTTGAAGATGTAGTGATACTCCACCGGCGTCAGTGCCTTGATATGCAAATCGGGCCGGTGCGCTTTAATGCGCCGAAACAGCTCCTGGTAGAACGGCACGTCGTACTGAGGCAGCACTCCGCCTACAATATGCACCTCGGTAACCGGCTGATCGTCGTAACGGCGCACGATATCGAGCATTTCTTCCATGGAGTAGGCCCAGGCGTCAGGGTCGTGGCGCTGTTTGACGAGGCGCGAATAAGAGCAGAATTTGCAATCATAGACGCACAGGTTGGTCGGCTCGATGTGGAAATTTCGATTAAAATAGGTGTTGTGCCCATGTTTGCGCTCGCGAATATGGTTGGCCAAAGCTCCTACAAAGGCCAATTCACCATGCTCGTAGAGGTACAAGCCCTCCTCGGGAGTGATGCGTTCGCTATTGAGCACTTTTTCGGCGATGCGCTGATGCATCGGGCTAAGGCGTTCGTAGCGAAGGATATTTTCTAACAGAGCCATCTTTTCAGTGAGGAAGCATCTAATGTTTGGCACTCATCTAAACCTGAGTGGCGATGGAAAGTTCATCCGCTTCTGCCAGAATATCCATCAGTCGGCGGGCATTAGCGCGATTAGAGTAGTGTTCTGCCAACAAGCGCTGCCGTTGCGCAATCTCTACTTCTGTGAACGGGACATCCAGGATAGCTTGTATGGCTTGACGCATTTCTTGAGCGCTGTCGGCGACGCGGCACAAAGCATGCAGCTCTGTACCAGCAAGTGCATAATGATTAGCAATGCAATGGCGCCCGCGAAAGAGCGCGCTGAGCAGCTTGAGTTTGACACCCGATGGTTGGAACGAGGCCACTACGTGTACGTGGGCCTGCTGGATGAGCGCGTCCATGTGCACCTCGTCTGGGTCGGCCACCAACGTTGCATTGGGCTGGCGGAAGATTGCTGCGCGCAAACGCTCGGAGGGTGCCATGCCGGCCACCACGAGTCGAACCTCCGGCAGGTATGCGAATACTTCTTGTAACAGCCACAGAGCAGCGCGCTCGTTATCGGGTACACTCAGCTTTCCATGAAAAAGCACATAATCGCCTCGACCCAGCAAACCACTCACCTGATCGTAGGGGTGAAAGACGGGCACGTAATGCACGCAGGTGGAATAGTGTCGGGCAAAATAGCCCTGTTCATCGGGCGATAACGCCAGTATGTGATCGGCAAAAGGCAGCAAACGCCTCTCAGCGTGTTTCAAGCGCCTGCTTTCTATCCAAAAATAAAGGCGCTGCCACAGGGAAGTGGTGGAATGAGCCAGGCGGGTATAGTACTGCCACTCGATGTTGTGCATTCGCAGTACCTTTCTTCGCCCTTGAAGCGCTGGATGGCTCAGCCAGCCCGCCGTGTGCAATCCCTCAAACAGGATGGGCGCGCTGTCTTCGAGCAAGCGCTGTAGCAGTGCCGGATGCTTGCGCGTACGCACAATGAACGGTTCCGTACTTAATTGTTGCCATACCGACCGCGAACGCGGATAATAGTGTACTTCGGCGCAATACGCCTCCAAAGTAGCCTGCTGCGTTCGCCCGCCGTACTGGAAACAATGCAGAATAATCTGGGCGCCCATCTGATGCAGCGCCCGTAACTGGTGAAAAACGGCCATGACTCCGCCGTAATTAGCTGGCCAGGGAATGTCAAACGAGACGACGTGCAGGCGCATGCTGAGAAGAGGACGCCGGGCAAGGCGGCGCAAAGGTAGCGCTCTATTTAAAGCCCAGAGGACTTAAAAAAATTTTTGCCGTTAAGCTTTTTTGAATTTCCATAAACGCCATACCTTCAAGCGCGATACCGCGAGGCTATGCCGTTAGAGGTATCAAACACGCATTTTTTCACCAAAACGCACGGTAGCTATGAATATCACATTCGAAGAGCTTCGCCGCATCAAGCACGCCTTGCCGCAAGGGAGCGTCGCGCGCATCGCCCAGGAGCTGAACTTAGACGAACAGACGGTGCGCAACTACTTCGGGGCCCACAACTACAAAGACGGTAAAATCGTGGAGTGGCACCTGGAGCCAGGCCCTAACGGCGGTATCGTTCACTTGGAAGACACAACCATTCTGGACCGTGCCCTGCAGATACTGGCCGAGAATGGTATTTCCATCGCCAACTGAACAGCGCGCTTGATGCGCTCTTGAATGCCTGAACGATGCGAGGCGATGATCTTAGTGGTCAT
This sequence comes from Saprospiraceae bacterium, assembly GCA_025056735.1. Classification (GTDB taxonomy): domain Bacteria; phylum Bacteroidota; class Bacteroidia; order Chitinophagales; family Saprospiraceae; genus M3007. The sequence continues at coordinate 34,451 of JANWVR010000106.1, read as the reverse complement.
CGCCTCGCGCGCTTTTAGACCGTTTTTTAGTTGAGCCGCGAGGGCATGAACGCGCGAGTTTTTGGAATTGCGGCTACTTTGGGCGTTTCCAGACGTTATCCGAAGACTCGATATCCGCCAGGCGGCGCGTGGGATCAATTTCGATGGAAGCAATTCGGCTCATTGGCTCCGATATTATAAAGGTGTAAGAAGGCTCCACCCACCGATGGCGCGGCAGCACAGTGCGTTTCATGTTGGACTCAGGCGGCTTGATGCCGCGCTGGCTCTCTAAGGGAGCGTAGAACAGCTCCTGTTTTCCATTCGTGTAGGTAACGAGGATATCTAAAGGCATAGCCATAGCGCCTTTACGCCCAATGAAGACGCGGGTGTTTTTGCGTCCCTCTTCGGCGACAGAGTCTATAGCGTAGTCTACGTAGTTGGTGGTATGCACGAAGTCCTCTTTATACCAGTCCAACTCCAATCCGCTCTGTTTTTCCATAACTCGGATAAAGTCATTCGGGTTGGGATGTTTGAATTTCCAGGTGTCAAAATAGCGTAACAAACCCGCCGCTAAGTTCTCTTTTCCGATGACATACTCCAGCTGGTGCAGGAATACGCAGCCTTTGGAGTAGGCGCCAATGCCGTAGGCAAAGTTGGTATGATAGCGGTCGGCGTGCGTAGTGAGCGGTTCTTCTTTGCCGGATTTCACCAACGAGAAGTAAGAGGAGTAAGCGCTCTGGAAGGGAAATTCAGCGGGTTTTCGCCTACCAAGCAGGCCTTCGGCGGCGAGTTGTTCTTCCACGATGGTGGAGCCATAGACGGTGAAGCCCTCATCCATCCAGGCGTGCAGGCTTTCATTGGTGCCCAAGAGCATCTGGTACCAAGTGTGCATTTGCTCATGAATGCTCACCCCAACAAGGCTGGACAGTGGGCGCTTGCCAGTAATAAGCGTGGCCATAGGGTATTCCATGCCGCCGTCGCCGCCCTGGATGAAGCTGTACTCGCCATAGGGATACGGCCCGAAGCGCTCGTTCATGATGGTGCGCGCACGGCTCATGATCGCGGGCAAAGCTTCCCAGGCTTCGTCGTAGCCGCGCCCGCGTTGCCAGAAGAAGCGCATGAGGGTACCGTCGGCAGCTTTGATCTTGACGTGCGTGTAATCCGGGTCGGCAGCCCAAGCAAAGTCATGTACGTTGAAAGCTTTAAAATGCCAGGTCAGTTTATCTCCCGCAGGGGGCTTCACTTGGGCGCCTTCGGGTTCGTAGCCATAGCCCACTTCGAGCGGGTTTTGCAGATAGCCGCCTGCGGCCACAATGTAGTTTTTAGCAATACGGATTTTCACATCGTAATCACCCCAGACGCCGTAGAATTCGCGACCGATGTAAGGATTGGAATGCCAGCCCTGGTAATCGTATTCGCACAGCTTGGGGTACCACTGCGTCATGGAGTAGTCAATGCCCTCGCTGTTGAAACGCCCAGATCGGCGTATTTGAATGGGGATTTGGGCGTCCCACTCCATTTCTAAAAGGGCCGTGCTGTTGGGCAGAATGGGTTCAGGCAGGTTTACCTCTAAGATGGTCTCCACGGTTTCAAACTGGGTGGGTTTGCCATTCAAGGTTAGCTTCCTGACCTTGATCCAACCTTGCTCCTCGGGCAGCAATTCAGCAATACGCCTGAGACGGTGATCGGGGTCTTCGATGTGCTGATTGCGCACATCCATCATGCTGCCGGGCTGAAAGGCATTAAAATAGAGGTGGTAAAACACCTGAGTCAAGGTGTCTGGGCTGTTATTGGTGTATTCCAATCGTTGGATGCCTCGGTATTGGTGATTTTGGACGTCCATGTCAATGAGCATCTCGTAGTTGACGCGCTGTTGCCAACGGTCGGGTTGGGCCGCAAGGTGCGAAGTGCTAACGCTCCAAAAGCAGACAGCCGCGAGTACGGGCAAGGCTGTTTGAGTCATAAACTTATTCGAGTTTTGTTTGCGTTTTTCTGTACAAGGTTAGGCATCTGATGCCATTATCTAAGGAAAAAATGAGACAAAGGCATTGAAGCCAACAGCAAACGCCCTCAACATGCTCCATAACATAGGCAAAAGCAAAGAAGCGCGGCCGGCAAAAAGACACGCTCTTCCGCATGCGGTACCGATGAGGCGGCCTATCTTTGCTGCCGAAAACACATAGAACGAACGTATTGAATGGATATATGAAATATCGCATCGCTTTGGCGCTTATTATGTTAGCTATTTTATCGCGTCTCTTGCCGCATCCACCCAATTTCACGCCTATTGCCGCCGTCGGTCTTTTTGGTGCTTCGGTACTGGGTCGCCCCTGGCTGGCTGTAGCGGTCCCATTCCTTTCGCTGTTCTTGAGCGACCTGTATATCAATAATGTGGTGTATGGCCACTTTTCCGATCATTTTGTGTGGTTTGGTTCGCTGTGGGTGTATGCGGCGTTTGGCGTAGTTATCGCACTTGGGCGTATGTTGTTGTCCCACCAAGTCAACGCTAGCCGGGTGGTTTTGGCCAGTTTGTCAGCTTCGGTTCTTTTTTTCTTGCTCACTAATTTTGGCGTATGGGCCACGTCGGGTATGTATCCGCACACAACGGCGGGCCTAATTGCCTGCTATGTAGCAGGGCTTCCCTTTTTCGGCAATACCGTCTTGGGTGACCTTTTGTATTCGGCGGCGCTTTTCGGCGGATATGCGTGGGTTATCCGTTATTGGCAGAGACGCCAGCAAGCCGTTGATGCTATTAAATCATAATCCGGATGGAAGAACGTTCTCTGCAACCCAAGAAGGTCTCCGAGAGCCGCACGGTAATGACCGAAATGGTCATGCCTAACGACGCCAACCCCATGGGAAATCTTATGGGTGGCTATTTAATGCGCTGGATGGATATTGTAGCCGCCGTTTGTGCGGGTCGCCATTGTGAGGCACACGTAGTAACGGCTGCCGTAGACCACATTTCCTTTCAGAAGCCCATTCGCGTGGGTGAGATCGTTACGCTGGAAGCCTCCGTTACACGCGCTTTTAACACTTCCGTCGAAGTATATGTCGAGGTGTTTAGTAGCGACGTCAAAGGGCACAACCCCAGGCGCTGCAATCACGCCTATTTTACTTTTGTTGCCTTAGATGACGAACGCAAGACGCCTATCGAAGTACCACCCGTACTGCCGCTATCGAGCGAAGAGCAGACCCTTTATGAGAGTGCTGCTCGTCGGCGCGAAATACGACTCATTCTATCGGGCCGCATCAAACCCAAGGATGCGACGGAGGTGCGCCGCTTTTTTGCCGATTTAGGCTGATCTATCCGCCATATGCGCTTTTTGCTCCCTGGTATAGCCCTCTTGCCGCTGCTGTTCACAGCCTGCCGCCAGCCAGCAACACCGCCGTCCTCTACCCTATCCGCCGCTGCAGACATACCTGCTGATTTTCTGGCCTTTTATCGGCAATTCCACGCCGACAGCCTCTTTCAGGTGCAACATATCAGCTGGCCATTGCCTGGCCAGACCACAGAAGAGACGCCCGATGGAGCACTGCACCGTAAATCCACCTATTGGGAGCGGGAAAACTGGCGCTTTCAGCGTGCAGTAGACTTCAGCACCGGTGAGTATAGGCAACAGCTACGCGCGGTGGAAGGGCAATACGTGGTCGAGACTATTTCTTACGCAGCAGCGCCCAACTATGCTTTGGAGCGCCGTTTCATGCGCCGCACCGACGGCGCCTGGGAGCTGGTTTATTACGCCGACATGCAAGAGCGTTAGAGTACGTTGGCTAACTGCTCCTTGATTTTCTCTAATTCGTCTTTCATTTGAACGACGATCTTCTGGATGTTGGCATCATAGGCTTTGGCGCCCAGCGTGTTGATCTCGCGTCCCATTTCCTGGCTGATGAAGTTGAGCGATCGCCCGGCCGAGCGCTTGGGGTCTTCCAGCTGTTCTAAGAAGTACCGGCAATGCTGGTCGAGACGGACCTTTTCTTCGGTGAGGTCCATTTTCTCTAAATAATAGAGGATCTCCTGCTCGAACCGGTTGGCATCTAAATTTTCTTTGCCGAATACTTCTTCCATGTTGTTGCGCAGGCGTTCGCGCATTCGGGTGAAGCGCTCCTGTTCGTAGGGTTGCAGTTCTTGTAGCAGGCTCAGGATATTTTCTACACGCAGGCGCAAATCGGCGCCCAGCGCCTTGCCTTCCTGAAGGCGATACTCCCGTAAGCTATCCAACGCCTGGCGCACGACACCGCAGAGGGCCTCAAATTCTTCATCGTCCATTTCTGCAGAAGAGGAGTTGATGACATTCGGGATGCGCAGCAAGGCGGGCAAAATATCATCGTGTGCGATCTGTAGTTCGTCTGCCAGGCGCTTGATCTCGCGGTAATACCCGCGAAAAAGGGCCTCGTTTAGGCTGACGGCAGCTGCCCCATCAGCGCTTTGAACCTCGATGAGCAAATCGAGCTTGCCGCGCTCGGCATGCTCGATGACGATACGCCGCAGTTCCAGTTCTTTTTCCTTATAATCGCCCAAGAAGCGGAGTTTCAGGTCGGTGATTTTGGCATTCAGCGCCCGAATTTCCACAGAGATCACCTTATCTCTGTAATTCCCTACGGCCCTGCCGTAGCCTGTCATGGATAAAAGCATAGATCAAAAAAGATGTCTCGAACGGCCAGAAAGGCGAGGACTTTAGGTGGCTCAAAGGTAGAGAAAAATCGCCCGGACAAAATTCCCTAAAAAGTATTTTGCAATATACCGTTGCTATATTCGGTTAGTCTGTAAGTTTGCTGCCGAAAAGTTCAGCGAAGCGACCTGACCATTCACATAAAAATGCTTTTGATGTTAAAATTAACGAAGGTGAAGAAAAACCTGTGCTATTGTTTTGGCGCTGGTGGAAAATTGTTGGAACTTTGCCGACCCATTTCGGGAGCCCTTCCCTTTATACTACAACACGTTTAAAATCAACAAGATAAAACATGAGAAAGGCTGACCTTGTTAGTGCCATTTCACAAAAGACGGGAGTTTCGAGGGTAGATGTGTTAGTTACGCTCGAAGCGCTTTTCAAGGAGATCAAGAGCAGTTTAGAGTCGGGAGAGAACGTCTACGTCCGCGGCTTTGGTAGTTTTATCATCAAACGCCGTGCGAAAAAGGTAGGGCGTAACATTCAAAAGGGCTATGCTCTGGAGATTCCGGAGCATTACATTCCCGCCTTTAAACCGGCGAAATCCTTCATTGAACAGGTCAAGAACAACGTTACTTCGCTGCCGTCGGACGAAGGGGAGGAGGACTAAGGAGGGGTTGGGAGAATGGCGATGAGTAAACCACATTACGCGGTATTAGCGGCGGCAGGTTTGGTGTTTTTGGTGCTGTATTTCGGGTTGCCGAAGACTCCGCCCGAATGGAAGATGCGAGAGCAATCGCGTGCCATACGCGGCGAGCAGGCCAGCGCGGAGCAGTTGGTTGAAAGCGCGAAGGCGCGCCTGACATCGGAGGAGCGTGCAGCATTGGTGGTGCTGGAACAGGCCGTTGAAGCTGCACCAGGTGAAGCAGAGCGCATTGAGCGGCTCAAAGAGCTGTCGGGTTGGTGGTATGCGCGCGGTTATCGAGGGGTAGCAGGCATCGTTGCGGAACAGGTGGCTGAGGTGGCTGGGACTGACTCTGCCTGGTCTATTGCGGGTGCGACCTATTATCAAGCCTTACAGAAGGAGACAGATGCGCGCCTGCGCGCTTACTACGCCGAACGCTCGATTCGCGCCTTTGAGAGCGCGGCGTCCTTAGCTCCGCAGCACATAGAGCATCGCGTCAATATCGCTTTAGTTTATGCCGAAAACCCACCTGCCGACAACCCCATGAAGGCCGTGCAATTGCTGCGCGAATTGGAACAAAAATACCCTCAGAACGCTTCTGTTTACAACGCCTTAGGGCGTTTAGCCCTCAAAACCGGGCAATGGGAACGCGCCATCGAGCGCTTAGAAAAAGCCCTCGAATTAGACCCTGAAAACCCGAATACACCATGTTTGCTCCTGAAAGCGTACGAAAACGCCGGACAACCCGACAAAGCCGCAGCACTGGCGGACAAGTGCCGGTGATGCGTTTTTACCTCATTTTTCTTAACGCTTTAAATCATTCATAATTCATCACTATGCCTTGCGGAAGAAAACGCAAACGTCACAAAATCGCTACTCACAAACGCAAGAAACGCCTGCGTAAGAACCGGCACAAGAAGAAGAATCGTTAGGAACGGCGATGGCAGGCGCCTTCTCTTCGCCCTGTAAAGGAGCAAAGGTCTCTTCCAAATGCCAACCACATCTGTACATGAGAAGCTGCACCAACTTGAGTGCAGCTTCTCGTCTCTGCCTTAAAAAATTGGCTGAAAGCCCTTCTTCACCTTTTTTCGGCGCTGTTTTGCCGCATGAGTCCCTTGCTACACTTTTTGCGTCTGCCTTTATCCAACGCTTCGCACCAGCCGTTCGTGGGTCTGCGCTCCCGGTTTGCATAGCGCCACCTCCGCTCTCATTACTCGCAGCCACCCCGCCATTTTGTGCTACGAGTCAGCGTTCAGGCCCAGATGTTCTCCAGTGTTTGTCGGAATGCAGAATGCCTGCCTTCTCATGGCAGGTGGTGTTTGTGCTTAAGCAGTTTTTTTAACGCTTGCATACTGCTCTTTCCGCGAGGCCATGTGGCAATCATCTTGACATCGTGGAAAAAGAACTCATCATCAACGCCGCACCTACCGGCATCGAAATGGCGTTGTTAGAAAACGGGAAGCTCGTTGAACTGCATCACCAGAAGATCAACAGCACCTTCTCGGTGGGCGATATCCTCATCGGAAAAGTCCGCAAACAGATGCCCGGGCTAAATGCTGCTTTTGTAGACATTGGCCATCGGAAAGACGCTTTTTTGCACTACACCGACTTAGGGCCAAAGCTGCGTTCCCTGCAAAAATGGACGCTGGGCGTCATGAATGGCAGCATCCACACCCATCGGCTGGATAATTTTAAAATCGAGGACGATATCGTCAAAACGGGTAAAATTGACCAGGTGCTTGATAAGCGCCATCCTATTTTAGTGCAAATCCTTAAGGAGCCCATCTCTACCAAGGGCCCTCGTCTCTCTTGCGAGATCAACCTGCCCGGGCGCAGCATGGTCATCACGCCCTTCGCCAACACGGTTACCGTCTCCAAAAAAATTGCCGATGCCGAAGAGCGCAAACGCTTGTTTACGTTGGCCGAAAGTATTCGACCGAAAAACTTTGGCATTATCATGCGCACTGCCGCCGAAGGCAAGCGCGTTCAAGAACTCCACGAAGAACTCAATACCCTGCTCGGTCGCTGGGAAGAAATCTTCCGACAGCTAAAAACCGTCGTGCCACCCGCTAAACTGCTCAGCGAATTGGACAAACCCGCCAGCATCTTGCGCGATCTGCTGACCGACTCCTTTAGTCGAATTGTCGTCAACGACCGAGAGCTTCACGGTGAAATCAAGAGCTACCTCCAGAGCATCAGCCCTGAGCAAGTGGGTATTCTGCAACTATATACCGGCAACCGCCCAATTTTTGATGCCTTTGGCGTTACCCGCCAGATAAAAGCCTCTTTTGGCAAAACCTTCACCCTGCCCAGCGGAGCCTACATCGTCATCGAGCGCACCGAAGCCATGCACGTCATTGACGTCAACAGCGGCCATAAAATGAGCACCCACGACGTGGATCAGACCATTTTCAAAACCAATCTGGAAGCCGCTGAAGAAATTGCCCGCCAGATTCGCCTACGCGATATCGGCGGCCTCATCGTGGTGGATTTCATTGATATGAAAAACCTCGAACACCGCAAGCAGCTGACCAAAGCCATGGAAGAATTCATGCGCAATGACCGCTCGCAACACACCATACTGCCTCTGTCCAAATTCGGCCTCATGCAAATCACGCGCGAACGCGCTCGACCAGAAGTAATGCTGGATACGGCAGAGGCCTGCCCGGCGTGTGGTGGCACTGGAAAGGTCAACGCTACCATTTTAGTAACCGACGACATCGAGCGCGATTTAGAGTTCGTCATGCAGTCGCGCCCAAAAGGCAATCTTTATCTGAGGGTACATCCCTTCGTAGAGGCTTATCTGCTCCGCGGCTGGTGGAACTATCGCTGGAAATGGTTCACCCGGTATAACAAATGGATTCGCATCGTGCCGCACTCCGACTACGCGCTCACCGAGTACCGGTTTTTTCTGGGAAATGAGGACGAAATCCGCCTGAGTTAGCAGGCGGAAAGAGCAATTGAAGTCTTGCCCTTTAGGCAGCGCGATTAGAAATGACGAGGCGTGTAAAGATCTTCTACGGCAGCCAGTAGTGCGCTCTCTGGGATATCGTGCGCACCCTGGAAGGTTTTTTTATGAAAGAAAAGGCCGTCTCGCGCCTCTATCCGCGCTATTTGCTCGCGACGTTCCGGAGTGATAAAGGGATCATCTGGGCTGAAGTACAGGTAGAGGTTTCGCTCGGCCAAGTAGTCCAAATGCTCGCGATAGTCAAGGTCTTCGGGCGGAAGCCCGGCCCACAGGATCAGGTCGTGAAACGGCGGGTGGTAGCGCGTAATCCAGCGGCACAGCGTAGCGACGCCCTGCGAAAAGCCAAAGAGCACGATATGGATATCGGGAGGCAAGACAGTTGTGTACCGGTGCAAGAGCGCCTCGAGGTAAGCTCCATTATCGGCAATAGCTGCCTCGCGCTGGTAACGGGTCATCCAGTTGGCCCCCACCGGGCCGTCGAAGCCTTTTTTGTAAAAATAGTTCAACCCTTCCGGCGCCACAATGAGGCGGGCGCCGTTGTCCAAAGGGCGCAGCTGTTCTAAGAGTTCGGTGGCCATTTGAGCGTAGCCGTGGCAGGCCAACCATAACTGGCGCACGTGCCCCCCGGGTGCTCCGACGGTGTAATAATGCGCTGTTCGGCTGACAGTAAGTGTATGATGTTCCATATCTGCGCATGAAGAAGGTTTCTTATACGGCCGTCAGTCTGTCGTTCCTGGCTCAGAATAGGCCCGGGCACGAAGATAGGATGGGCTATCCCTTCTGAGGATGCCTTAATAACAATCCTTTCATTGCATACCAGCAGCGCCACGCAGTAGTGCTGCATCTTTACGGCGCCGTTTGGAGGAAGTTGCGCCTGCCTTAATCGTCAACCAAACTTTTTGCATTATGTTGCCTTTTAACCGACTCATACCCGCCCTTGTCGCCTCTTTTGTTTTCTATAGTGGCCTGCCAGCTCAAAATACTGCTGTTTCCATTTCAGGGCCGACAACCGTGTGTCCCGGGTGCTATAAATACCGGGTAGTAGTTACCGCGCCCGGTGGCTCGAGCATCGTTGTCGGTGGCTATCAGTGGATACAGGCAAGTGCCAACGGTGCGACGATAGCCGTCAGCAACGACAGTACGCCGACATTTTGCTTTTATCAGTCCGGCATTTATAAAGTTTTTGTCAGCATTGTATCGCTCAACGGCAGCCTTTTAGGGACGAGTACCATCGAGGTGCGCGTTTTACCGTTCACGGAAGTGAAGCTAGTATCCTCGAACATCTCACTGTGCGCATCGCCCGATAGCGTTGACGCTGTGGATGCCAAAGTGTGCGACCGCGTTTGCCCTAAAAGCACAGTTACGTATTCCATCGAAAAACCCCCTCTCATAGGTAGCCCACCTAACATCACCTGGTCGGTCATTGGAGCCGACAGCTTTCGCATTCACCAGCCGCACCGCACGGCTGTTACGGTGCACTGGGGCGCTTCCGGCGCCGGCTATGTTTCGGCAGTGGTCTTCTCCAATAGCCAGCCGCCTTGTGTAGGGGAGGCGGGGCTGTGCGTAACCATTGTGGAAGAGCCACGCGCTGCCTTTGATGTCAGCCCGCCACCGGCTGCGGGCAGCGATACGGTGCGCATTTGCAAAGGCCAGACGGTGTGGTTCGACAACCGCAGCCAGAATGCCGACCGCTACGAGTGGTTTTTCAGCGATGACCTGTTGGTCAGCCGAACGGTCAATGCGCAACACACCTTTACAAAACCAGGCGTCTATACCGTCCGCTTAATAGCTACTACTGGCTGCCTGTGCACCGATACGACGGAGGCGGTGGTCGAGGTGCTTGATGCAGAGTCCCCGACGCTTGACTGCGTGGGCGACCTGTGCGCCGGGACGACGGCCACGTATCGCGCGGCAGCCAATTGCTCGGGCATTCAGTGGAGCATCAGCCCGAATGGCTCGGTGCTGGGCGGCGGCGTACCCGGAGCCGATAGTATCGCTATTCGATGGAACACTGGCCCGGTGGGCGCCATCTGGCTATCGCCACAGGCGTGTGCCGGAGCGGCCTGTCCGTTCCCTACCTTAGTGCGCATTCCCATCATAGACGACAACGCCCAAATCCAGGGCCGCGAGCGCGTGTGCCCCAACGCCGAGGAGGCGTATAGCATCGAGGCTTACGGCGGCACAGGCTTTGTGTGGACGCTCTCCAGCGGTGGAACGATTATGGAAGGCCAAGGCACGTCGCGCATTGTGGTGCGGTGGGGCGGTTCGGCTAATCCCAACGCCGTGCATCGCCTGTCGGTGCGTTACGACAACTGTTACTTAGAGTGCGGCGGGCAGGATACCATTGAAGTGCGCATCCTATCTCCCTTTTTCCTCAATGGGCCGGTAGAAGTGTGCGCTGGTACATCCGGCAGCTTTCTGTCGCGCCTGACGGTCAATAATCAGAACCTGTCGAGCCACTGGACGCTCCTTGGCCCCAACGGTTCTCCGGTGTGGACATCGCCCGGCCCATCGGCATCGGTGCTGGCCCCGCTGAATGCGGGCGCGGGCTATTACCGCATGCGCGCTGTGCCAGCCAATCCCGCCCAAACGTGCACCGACGCGCGCGAGTGGGGCGTGCGCGTGCCGACCCCGCCTGCCGTGCCAACAGGTATCCGCGGGCCGGCGGTCATCTGCCCGGGACAAACGCTAACGTACGCCGCCGAGGGCGTACCCGCCGGCGCTACCGTGCGCTGGACGGTGCAAAACGGCCCGGGTGCGCCCCAAACGCTCTTGGGCAACCCCATCAACATTACCTGGCAGCCCAATGGCCCGTACCAACTTTCAGCCCAGACACTTTCCAACGATGGACTGGGCTGCCTTTCGGCCTCGGCCACGCTAAACGTTCAGGCGCTCAGCGGCGCCACGCTCTCCGGCCCCGACACGTTGTGCGTGGGCGAAACCGCTCAATATGAATTGCCGGGCCTTTCGGGCCTCAATATCCAGTGGAGCGTACAGCCTGCCGACGCGGGCGTCATTACTGCCGGACAGGGTACAAATCGCGTAACCGTGTACTGGCCTCGCGGGGGCATTCACGCCCTTCGAGCCTCGGCCTGCAGCCAAACGGCGGCCTTTTCGGTAACCGTATCGCCGCCATCGCCCGCGACAGTGCAGCACCCCACAGCGCTATGCGCCGGCGAAACCGCTGTGGTGCGCACAGCGCAAACCTACAGCAACTACCAGTGGCGCAACGCCAATCAACAGATGCTCAGTACCGCCGATACAGCGCGCTTGGGACCAGGACATTACACCGTAGAAGCCTACGATGCCGATGGATGTCCGATAAAGGCTTCCTTTAGCATTGCGCAGCGCGAGACGCCCTACGTTACGCTCTCGACCAACGACCCTACGGCTTTTTGCGCGCCGCAAAATGTAACCTTGCAAGCGGTAGTCCATTCTGGCGGCGGCCTGACTTACGAATGGTTCCGCAATGGCGCGACCGTGGGCGGCAATTCGCCAACTTTTACCACTAACCAATTCGGCCAGTACACTGTGCGGGTAACGAATGCGGCAGGCTGTTCGGCCACTGCCGGCCCGCTCGCCATTGTCCAGGACTGCGGTGGTGGCGGCGGGGGAGCGCCCATACCCGGCAGTGCGCCGCCCTGCACGCCTGGTCAGGTGGCCATTCAAATCCTACCTACCGGGCGCTGCGACTCCGTGGGCTTCCGCGCCATAGGGCCAGACTACCTGCCCGGCTCGGCGCAATGGCGCTTTTTCCAGTGGGGCAAAGGCATCTTTGCCGCTGACTCGGGCGACGTAGTGCATCGCGTATTTCCGGAAGTAGGTTTCCAGAATGCGCTTTTGATTGCCCGCACCATCAGCACCGGCCAGGTTTGTTTTCTGTACGAGCCCTTTGCTGTAGAAGCCGTAGCGCGTTTTTCCGCCCCAGCGGCCTGCGCTGGCGCGTCGGTTTTATTTAAAGAAGAAAGCAGCTATTTGCCTTCCAGCGGCATCACGGCCTGGAGCTGGAATTTTGGCGACCCAGGCTCCGGAGCGAACAATACTTCCAACCTGCGCGAACCTAGCCACGTTTTTGCCAACGGCGGCGCCTATGCAGTAAAATTGACCATTACGGCCAACAGCGGTTGCACAGCGACTGCTTCGCGAAATATAGAGGTGCGCCAGCCCGCTCAGCCCTTGGTCAGCACGCCCAACAGCGGATGCGCTGACAATGCCCTGCTGTTCGAGGGCAACGGCGAAAACCTGACCTGGGACTTCGGCGACCCGGCTTCGGGCGCACTGAATACAGCCACCGGCTCGCCGGCTTACCACCGCTTCTCGCCGGGCGCTTACACAGTTACAGCAATAGCCACCGACAATTTTGGCTGCACGGCAACGAAGACCAGTGTCGTAAACGTCGTAGCCAACACGCACAGCGGAAACATCGCGCCCGCCAATCCCGCCCCCCTGTGCGAAGGTGGAACGCTGACGCTGACGGCTCCTGCTGGCGGCGTCGCCTACCTGTGGAGCGACAGCAGCCAGGCCAACACGCTGGTCGTAACGCAAGAGGGCGTTTACCGCGTTACGCTTACCGACGCCAACGGCTGTACCTACGCGCCGCCGCCCGTGCCCGTGCGTTTCGTGCCCGGGCCAGACGCGCTCATTAAAGCGGCTATAATCAACGAGTTGGGCCAAACCATTGGGCTGGCCTACCCCTCGCACAGCGTCTGCGCTGGCGACGATGTGTACCTCATCGCTCAGGGCCAGGGCAATCTCACATTCACGTGGTCCACGGGCGTTACGGGCACGCGCATCGAGTTTTCCGAGCAACGCAACAACCGGCTGCCCGTTGGCGTGCACCTGTACACCGTGACGGTAACCGACCTGACGACGGGCTGCACCAGCGTGTCGCCGCCGTTTGTGGTAAATGTAAACCCCGTGCCGTCAGGCTTTTCTATCGGTAATTTAGCCTCGCCGCCCTGTGCTGGAACGACGAACACGCTCACGTACAACGGCCCCAACCCGGGCAACTGGCAATTTGTATGGAACACAGGCCACAAGGGCGTGCCGCTGACGACAACTCAGCCCGGGCGCTACTTCCTGCGCGTCATCAACGAGTTTGGCTGCGAAGCGCGCAGCAATCCGGTGGTCATCTTACCCGGTCCGCAGGTATCGGCTGTTCCAGCGGGCTGCCACACGCGCTGCCGCCCTGATACGCTCTGCGCTCCGAACATCCCCGGCATTACGGCCTGGCAGTGGTTTTTGAATGGGAATCCCCTACCGGGCGCCACATCGCCCAACCTTGTGCCGACGCAAAGCGGCACGTATCACGCCGTGCTGACCGATATCTTTGGCTGCACCAACCGCAGCAGGCCGTTGACGCTCAACCTGTACAACGGCTTTGGCGCCGTGCTAGGCCGGGTGTGGGCCGATGTGAACGGCAACGGCATCGTGGATGCAGGCGATACGCTCGTCAGCGGCGTGCTGGTGCGTCTGTGGCAAGGCGGCACAGCGGTAGGGTCTGGCCTTTCGGGCGCCAACGGCGCTTTTGCCTTTGCCAACGTGCCTGCCGGCGGCTACACGGCGGCCATTGACACCAGCGCCCTGCCGCCCGGCTGGAAGGTCGTCATCGGCCAGGCCAGCGCGAATTTAGTCGGGTGCGACGCCGCCACCCAGGTCGCCTTGCTCCTCCGGCAAACGTGCGTCGGCGCCTATACTACCGGCATTCAATTGAGCGCCTGCACGGGGGAGACCTTGCTTTTTAATGGAACACCCATTCCAGCGGGGGGGAGCCATACTTTCGCCTACGTCACTGCCGACGGTTGCGACTCCTTAGTTACCGTTACCGTCTCCGAAATCCCGGCCACTTCGGGCACGCTCAACGTCAGCGCCTGCGCCGGAAGGTCGTACGACTACAACGGAACGCTCATTCCGGCAGGCAGCAGCCGAACCTTTACCCTGCAAAACGCCGCCGGTTGCGACTCCGTCCTAACGGTGAACGTGGCGGCCCTGCCCGCCACTTTAGGCACGCTCAACGTCAGCGCCTGTGCCGGAAAGTCGTACGACTACAACGGAACGCTCATCCCAGCAGGCAGTAGCCAAACCTTTACTTTGCAAAACGCCGCCGGTTGCGACTCCGTGCTGACGGTGAACGTGGCGGCCCTGCCGGCCACTGCGGGCACGCTCAACGTCAGCGCCTGCGCCGGAAAATCGTACAACTACAACGGAACGCTCATCCCAGCAGGCAGTAGCCAAACCTTTACTTTGCAAAACGCCGCCGGTTGCGACTCTGTGCTGACGGTAAACGTGGCGGCTATTCCGGCTGCGAGCAGCACGCTGCGCGCGGGCGCCTGTCCGGGTCAATCCTTTGTTTATCAGGGCGTAGCGCTGCCCATTGGTGCGGTGCGGGACTTTGTGCTGACTAGCAGCCAGGGTTGCGACTCGGTGGTAACGGTCGTGGTGAGCGCACTGCCGACCTCGGTAGATACGCTTCGAGTGCGCGTATGTCCTGACGAAGTGTTTTCCTTCAATAGCACAGCCGTGCGCGCGGGAGAGACGCGCAGGTTTGCTTTTATCAATTCGGCGGGCTGCGACTCCATCGTTGTAGTGCAGGTGTTGGCCTATCCTTCAGCTACCTTCGCCGTGCAAGCACAGGCTTCCTGCGCTAACAGCAGCACCGGCGGGCTGACTGTCAGCCAGCCCTCGGGTGGTCTTCCGCCGTACCAGTATTCGCTAGATGGCAAGACGTTCCAGAGCGATTTGCGCTTCCTCAACTTGCCTCCCGGCCCTTATGTGCTTCGACTCAGAGATGCCAATGGCTGCGTGTTTGAGCAGCCTGCTGAAGTGCCGGCGCTAGCGCCGCTGTCGGTTGCGCTGGGGAACGGAGCGCTTCTGCCCTGCAGTGCTGAGGGGGTAGTGTTAGCGCCAGCAGTGAGCGGCACCCTGACGGGTTTAGCTTACCAGTGGAGTACGGGAGCGCAAACGCCACAGATTGAGGTGTTTGAACCCGGTATTTACACTGTTGAAATCAGCAACATTTGCGAGCGCGTACGACGTGAGGTGCGCGTACGCTGGGACAGGGAGCGGCCTGACGTCGAGTTCTTTTACATGCCCAACGTATTTGCACCTGAGTCTGGCGATGCCGACAACAGCCAGTTCCGGCCGTATTTCGCACCGAATTTAAGCCTGAGTAACTATCGGTTTGAGATTTATGATCGCTGGGGCAATTTGATGTTCCGCACGCAAGACCCGCAGGAAGGTTGGCGCGGGCCGTTCCGAAGCACCCCCATGCAGCCAGCAGTGTTTGTATGGCACGTATCAGCCGATGTAAATTATTGCGGTCGGGTGCGCCGCGTACTTCGCATGGGAGATGTAACAATCGTGCGGTAAACCATTACAACCATAGCTAATTTTGCTGGCCAGCAAACGACGGACAGCGGACATGAGCCTACTTTTTGTCGAAAAATGAGGACGGCGTTCTACTACTGGTTGTGTGTTTCAAGATATTTTTGCCGCAGGTTTCGTTTAGGACTTATGTACTCTGCATAAAAGAATGTAATCGGTTTTTGGGATGGCCCTCTATCCGCGAAATGCTGGATGAGGGCTTTTTCATTTTATGCTCTTTCTTTGCCTTCCGAAGGCATGCTCTCCTTAAGACAGTTGTTTTTGCGCCATGTAGCGCAGACCTCCACGGCGCCGTTGGGCTTAGAAATTGAGCGCGCCGAGGGCGTATATTTGTACGACACGGGAGGACGGCGATACATAGATCTGATTGCTGGCATTGGCGTCAGTAGTCTTGGGCATCGACATCCGAAGGTGGAGGCGGCAGTGCGGGCGCAGTTGGAGCGTTACTGGCATACGATGGTTTACGGAGAGTATGTGCTGGCACCGCAGGTTCGGTTGGCGACGTTGCTGGCCGAACGGCTGCCGGGGTTAGACGCTGTTTATTTCGTTAACTCGGGTACTGAGGCTACGGAAGGAGCCATGAAACTGGCGAAACGCTATACAGGTCGGCCCGAGATAGTGGCCTGTCGTTGGGCCTATCACGGCAGCACCCAGGGAGCGGCCAGCTTGATGTGGCCTACAGACTTTACCCTTCCTTACCACCCGTTGCTGCCGGGCATCCGGCATATCTCGTACAATTGCCACGCCTGTTTGGAACAGATTACGACGCGCACGGCGGCAGTCATCGTTGAAACGATACAGGCCGAGTCGGGTCTGACGCTACCTGATGTGTCCTGGCTGCAAGCGCTGCGCCGGCGCTGCGATGCGGTAGGCGCCCTGCTCGTACTGGACGAAATACAGGCCGGTTGTGGGCGTACGGGGACGCTTTTTGCTTTTGAGCATTACGGTATTCGTCCCGATGTTCTGCTGCTCGGCAAAGGTTTTGGCGGCGGCATGCCGATTGGCGCTTTTATCGCGCCACGGCAAGTCATGGAAGTGCTTTCACACGATCCGCCGTTGGGCCATATCACCACATTTGGAGGCCATCCGGTGAGTGCAGCGGCGGCGCTGGCTACGATGCAAGTGCTCATCGAGGGCGAACTCATGGCCCAGGTATCGGCCAAGGAGCGACTTTTTCGCGAGAAGCTTATTCATCCGCGCATTCGCGAGGTGCGCAGCGCCGGGTTGTGGCTGGCTGTGGACTTGGACAATGCTGCGCTGGTGCAACGCGTGATCGCCGAATGCCTGCAGCGCGGCGTCGTTACGGATTGGTTTCTATTTAACGACCGCGCATTGCGCATTGCACCGCCGCTCATCATTTCGCCAGAGGAAATTAGCACAGCTTGCCAGGCTATTGTGAACTCCTTAGATGCAATCGCTTGGTTTTAAGGAATGTTTAAGGGCCCCTTAAGAACGCGATAATAGTGAAGCTACACTACCTTTGTTGCGTCGCTAATAGAAGACTTTGCCGTTTAGCCACTTTTTCACACTCTAAAACAGATACTTATGTTGAGACAACTTATGTCCTGGTTCCTTTTCGGGGGAACGGTGCTTTTCTTAGCCAGTTGTGCTTCGCTGACCGGTTTTCAAGACGGTCGCACAGTAGGCAGAAATAACGGCGAGTTTTATGCCTCGCTGAACGTTTCGGCCACACCAAATTTTGACGCTTGGGAGGACGACAGTGTAACAGTAAATGTGCCTACGCTGACCTTTCCGAGTTTAGAGTTTGGGGGGCGGTATGGTGTGAGCGAAAAGGTAGATTTGACGCTACGCCTGAACACGAACCTGAACGTCGGCATTGGCGCCAAGTTTCAAGTGATTGGCGACCGCCAGTCGCCCTTTGCGATGTCGCTGGGCGCCGAGGTGGGTAGTTTCGGAGTAGTTTTGGGTCTTTTAAACGTACAGGTGCCCGTTTATCTCTCTATTCACCCGTCGGAGAGCTTTGGCTGGTACCTGACGCCGCGTTATATCCGTCAGTTTACTACGTTCGCTGGAGTGGAAAACGGCCTTTCTTACCTGGGTGGTAACACGGGTATCCTTTTGGGCAAGCGCAACAAGTTTGGTTTAGATATCGGCTATTATCGCTTAGGAGGTGTGGAAAATTCCATTGGGCTGTTCCAGTTTGGCCTGGGCGGTCGCTTTGCGTTTGGGAATAATTGAACGGCTTTTCAGGTCTTTAGCGTTGGTGAAATAGCGTTGCCTTAGCCACTGGATTGAAAGGCGGCGATATACGTCATTGGATAGAAAAACAGATGTACATTAAAAAACCGCCTTTTGCTTGCCTTTGGAAAAGACCGACTCCGTTTATTTTTGCGCCCTGTTTTTACCAGATTATTTTATCAAAGAAGATGGGCAAAGGAGATGTAAAAACGAAGCGCGGCAAAATCTGGCGCGGCTCCAATGGGAAGAGCCGCCCGAAGCCTTCGAAGTTACGCGCTGCTAAAAAGGCGGCTGCGCAGCAGTAAATAGTTTTGCTGCGGCGTTCGAGGGCCATTCTCAAAAGATGTGCAGAGGATGGCTCTCTCCCGCCCGAAGTGTTCGGATGTAGGAAAGAAGACTCCTTTTGTTATTTATAAAACATTACTGTCATGCTCCGTTTAGTATTTGGTTTGCTGCTGGGCGCACTTGCCTGGCCTCTTATGGGCCAATCGCCTGTTGGCGTTTGGAAAACGATAGACGATGAGACCAACGAAGCCAAGAGCCACGTTGAGATTTACGAGGATAAGGGTCAGCTGTACGGTAAGATCGTCCGCCTGCTCAAGTCGGCGCCCGACAAGAAATGTGAGAAGTGTCCGGATGAGCGTAAGGGCAAGCCGTTAGTGGGTATGGTGATTGTGGAGAACATGCAAAAAAAGGAGGGTTACTGGCAATCGGGGCGAATTTTAGACCCTGAGAAAGGCAAGTGGTACACCTGCAAGTTTTGGCTCAAAGAGGGCGATCCGAACGTGTTGGTATTGCGCGGATATTTAGGACCGTTTTACCGCACGCAATACTGGTATCGGGTGCCTGTAGAAAAAAAATAGGCGTGGTTTCTTGCACGGGTTTTTGCGGTGCTTTTACCTTTGCAGCCGCTTTTGAGCGTTTACCTCTCTGGCACTGGCCCATGGTGTAACGGTAGCACAGCAGATTTTGGTTCTGTTTGTCAGGGTTCGAATCCTTGTGGGCCAACGAAGAAGCCCTTCTCGCATCGGTTGCTGAGGAGGGCTTGCTCTTTTGGGCCTGTGGTAGTGCGCAAGGATGGTCTCAGTTGGGGTGGTTTTTGAAGGGTCGCAAGTAGGCGGGTCGCTTTGGCCGTTCGCTTAAGGCGTCGTCCAAACATTCGTTTGCCGTTGTATGGAGGAGGGAGGCAGGCGGTTCTTCCGGAAGTTTTGCGTCGGATTGCTGCAATCGCTCCAGTTCTGCGGCGATGCGCGCCAGCGACTGCTGGATAGACAGCAAGGGGCGACAGACAAAGAAGCGAATAATGCCTTCTGGATCAATGATATAAAGAAGGCGATGATTAGGAGGGGTGATTTGTTGGCTCGGCGACATGCCGTAGAGGTCAGCGATTTGATTGTCTGTGTCTTCGATGATAGGCGCTCTTAAGCGCAGCCTGAGGTATCGGCAGACGAGGTCTTTCCACAAGTCGCCGCAGACAGTTTGGTTGGAGAGCACGAGCAGGCGAGTGTTGCGCTCTTGCAACCATCGTTCCTTTTGTTTCAGGTAGTCGGAGTACATTCGCCAGCTGTTCGTAAAATTGGCAGGATGGCAAAAAAAGATGCACCAACTGCCCCGAAAATCGTCAGGAAAGCGCAGGAGTCCCTTCTGCGTTTGAGCCACGAAGGAGGGCGCCGGATCGCCTTTCTGCGGGAGTTTTTTTCTTTTACCAGCCATGAGTCTTCAGTCAGATTGAGCAAAGGTAAGATACCGATGGTCGAGATGCGGTTACGAAGGCATATTGCCCTAATTTTGGGCGGTGTCTTTGCTGGCTTTCTGAACGGCAGCAGCGGTATCTCTATTTCATGAGTCTGGATCTTTGGGCTACAAATACTGAGTCCCGCGGTCAAATTAGCAGCTTATACATCGCATGAACCACCTGCGTTTTTTTGTTTTTTGGGCCATAGGCGCATGTTCGGCGCAGGGTATATATGCCCAAAAAGATTTTGGAAAGTGGGCCATTGGGCTGGAGACGAGTTTTGACTTTGCCCAGTATCAGGCAGGTACGATACCAGGTTTGATTCCGGCAATCCTTACAGACGTATCCATGGGTCGCTTTTGGGCGGGTGCGGGTATTGGGCGCGAGTACTATCGCCCTTATCAGTACTATACCTGGACGGGCGAGATTGTAGAGCGCATAGAGGACGGTCGTCCTACGCCTTATTATATTGCTACTCTTCGGGCATTCCGCCCGGCGTACTGGACAATACCTATTCGGATGCAGTACCGCCTACACCGCTGCCAGTGCGTGTATATACATGGGGGTATGTACCTGGACTTTTTTAGCGACTCACCGCCGGAGCGCATTGTATTTGAGGGCGCGGAGCTGCGTCAGGCACCGCTTCGGCAAGTGCGACGCGACCAGCTGTTTCTTTTGCGCTCGCGCAGTTATGAGGTGGGTGTAGGATTTAATTTGCTGGCTAACAATTTTTTCCGCCTGATGGCACGGCCCAGTGTTGTCGTGAGTGAAGATCCAGAGATCTACACCGATGGGCCAGGGCGCATCACCACAGCGCGGATGACATTTGGGGTGCAATTTGGTTTTTTTCGATAAATAGCCCTAAGCCTGGCCGTCAGTGGGTTTATCTTTTCGTTTGCGATAGGGGCAATGGCGGCAGCCTGAGCCGCAACATTTGCCGCGGCGCAGCAGATAGGTTTCGGTGAATACCATGTAGCCGTTTTCCCAGTAGTAATCGAGCCCTTCTACTAAGGGAGGAGCAGAGTCTGGATGGTTATTACCCCCTGGCTTTTTCATAGCAGTGCCTTTAACACCGCTATGGCATCCAGGGTTTTACGAAGCGTGTTATGCTTCCTTGTGCTCATCGGTGTGAATTACCAACACCGGTGTACTGGTATGCAGAAGCATTTCGCGCGTGATGCTGTGATGCAGCAGTTCGGCCCAGAACGAGCGCTGATGTGTGACGAATACGAACAGGTCAATTCGGTTATCAAAGGCATATTCGTGTAGGGCCTCTACGATGTCGTCGCCAATGACTCGGCTAAAGATGAAGGGATGCGTTCCGCCACTCACGTCATCATTAATCTGGTGGAGGCGCGCTTCCAAGTCTTCAACGCCGGCCTCTCCGGGTGAGCTGACGTGGACAAAGTGCACCTGTCCGCCTAAGCGTCGGGCAAAAGCCAGGGTCTGCGCGACGGCATCGGGATTGGCCGACTCGAAGTCGCTGGCATAAAGCAGCTGGCGGAAGCCCGAATAGATAGCGTGCGGCGGCACTAACAAGACGGGCGCCTTGGCCGTTTTGGAAACCTCAATACTTACCGAGCCAAATAATTTGCGGACTACGCCCCCACGTCCTGTAGCGCCCAGTACCAGCAAGTCAGCGCGTTCGGACAGGTCGGCGAGCGTTTTTTCCGGAAAGCCAAACGCTATTTGCGCACGCATACGCGGCGGTGCATCTCCCGGAGCGCGCTCCTCAGCGGCAACCGTATCTTCCGGTACGCATTCCACGTTACTGTGTTGAGCCACCCGTCGGATGAAGGCGTCTAACTCTTCCTTCATCGTCTTTCGATAGCTGGCTAAAAAGCTCGAGGGCGACGCTTTGACACCCTCGAAGATGCTGTCCATGACGTACACTACTTCCATGTTAGCACCCAACAAACGGGCTAAATGGCAGGCAAAAACGACGGCGTTTTCAGAGGCAGGGCTAAGGTCAACGCCTACTAAGATGCGTTTCATGCGATATAGCTTTCCACTTAAGAGCCGGTGGTCGCTCAGCAAGGTCTTTAGCTCATCCACTGAGGGCGCGGCACCTTCCACTAAAATACGCCCATCTACTACCAGTGCGGGCGTTCGCAGGATGCCGCTGGCCAAAACTCGATTGTATTCGGAGACCTCCTCGATTTCCCCCGCCAAAGCGCATTCCTCCAGCGCTTGCCTTACCTGCTCGCTCAGGCGTCGCATTCGAGCGTCTCCTATGCCGATTACTTGTATGGTAGCCATGGTACTCGTGATTTTGTGCTTGACGCAGGGTGAAGCGATTTGGGTACGTACATGAAATTCCTCGAAAAAGTTGCTCCCACCCCCCGCGTGATTGTTCCTCTACAGATCTTCATAGACCATATGAGGCTCTTTGGGCTTCTCATTGAGTAACGCTCGAATGATATCCTGGGTGGTTACGATGCCCACTAATTCGTCGTTCTGCACTACGGGTAATGCGTGAAACCAGTTTTTGCTGAAGATTTCTAAGGCAACATTAATGCGGTCGTCTGGTTCCAACTTGCCTAGGCCTTTAGTCATGATCTCCTCCACGCGAGTATGATCCAGGACGTCTGACGACTCGTTTTGGCGCTTTAGCCCTCCTACGAAACGGTCAAAGTCTGTGCGCGAAACGATGCCGACGATTCTTCGAAAGTTTACTATCGGGATGTGGTGAAAGGAGTAGCGCTCGAAGATCTCTTTCACTTCCCGCAACGTTGCTTCTGGGTTGAGCGTAACTAAATCGGTGACCATGATGGTCGAGACAGGAGCGAAAACATTCATAATGTGTGCTTTTTTACGAAAAGTGGGCCGATAGAACCGTTCTACTTGTTCTTGGACAAAAGTGCCCCGCATAGGCGGCATTGCAAGATGATGCCAAACAAGCGGGACAGTGATTTACATCAATGCCCGAGTGAGCGGAATTGCCAGCGTTTCCAGTTGGAGCAAAGACTATGCTATTTGGGCAGTTGCTGTACTTTTATCGCCGGAAACACAACCGGCCATGAAGAAGAAAATCCTTGTCATCGAAGATCACGCTGACGTTCGAGAAAATCTATGCGAAATTCTGAGGCTTAGTGGCTATCAGACCATCAGTGCCGAGGACGGCAAAAAGGGTGTAGAAAAAGCCGTTGCGGAGCGTCCAGATCTTATTCTATGCGACGTAATGATGCCGGAGCTGGATGGCTTTGGGGTGCTGCACATTTTGAGCCGAAATGCGGCTACTGCCGACATTCCCTTTATTTTTTTGACGGCGCTAGCTGAGAAGAGCGACTTTCGCAAGGGCATGTCGCTGGGGGCCGATGACTACATTGTAAAACCGTTTGACGATACCGTTTTATTGCAAACGATCGAGGCGCGTCTTCGGAAGCACGAGCGTCTGCGCGAGGCGGCCAACCGCCAGAGCGGTGGAGGGCTGGAGCATTTCATCAATGAGGCACGGGCCATGGAAGCCATTCAGCGCCTATCGGAAGACCGCGAGGTGCGCCATTACCGCAAGAAGGACCTGCTATTTCAGGAGGGTGAATTTCCCCGCTGGCTTTTTTATATTGAAAAAGGCAGCGTTAAGCTATTCAAAACCAATGAGGAAGGGCGCGAGTTTATTCTCCGAATAGCCGGGCCTGGCGAGTTTTTGGGCTATTTAGCCCTCTTGCGCGACGATAAATACCAGGAAGGCGCAGCGGCCTTAGAGGATACCAGCGTGCGTATGATACCTAAAGACGACTTTTTTGCGCTGGTTTATGGGCATCGCGATGTCAATGCCCGTTTTATAAAGTTATTAGCTGGCCACCTGACCGAGCAGGAGCAACAGCTGATTGACCTTGCCTACAACTCCGTGCGCAAGCGCGTGGCCACAACGGTAGTCAATCTTTTCGACCAGGGCTACCGCGAGATCAACATGCTGCGCGAAGACTTAGCCGCTATGGCCGGTACAGCGAAAGAAACCCTCATCCGGACACTTACGGACTTCAAAGGCGAGGGGCTTATTGATATACGGGACGGTGTTATTGTGGTAATCAAGCCCGAAAAGTTGCGCCACATGCCGAACTGACCTGGCTCATCGCCGCTCAAACCGACTGTCCTATGTCGCTGCTGCAAGCTCCCATTTTTGTCGCCCCCTCCGCCGTGCACGGGCTGGGGGTCTTTGCTGCCGCGCCTTTGGCCGAAGGCTCGCTTATTGAGCTCTGTCCCGTGCTATTGTTCCCGAAAGCGCAATTAGCCGCCGTGCGCCAGACGATCTTGGATGACTATTATTTCGACTGGGGCGACGACGGCGAATGGTACGCTTTCGCGCTGGGTTATGGCTCGCTGTATAACCACTCCTACGAGCCCAACGCCGACTATGGAATGGATTTCCAAAACCAGACTATTGAAATTTACGCCTTGCGCGACATCGAGCCGGGCGAAGAAATCTTTATCAATTACAACGGCTCGCCCGACAACCGCGAGCCCGTATGGTTTGAAATATGAAAGAGACGCAGGAGAGGCCCGCTTCTTATGAGGAGGCATACGCTGAGTTACAGCAGATTGTAACGGCTTTACAGCAGGAGACCGTGCGCATAGACGACCTAGCCGCATACATCGAGCGGGCACGCTGGCTTGTGCAGGTATGCCGCGAGCGCCTGCGCCAGGTGGAGGAGCGCCTTCAAGAAAGCAGCGACAAACTCAGTCCGTAAACCGGTAGCCTACGCCGCGTACGGAGTGGAAAAATTGGGGATGCCTGGGGTCGCGCTCAAAATACTTGCGAAACGCCAGAATAAAGTTGTCCACCGTGCGCGTGGTGGGATAGACATCATACCCCCATACGCTTTGCAGTATCTGCTGACGGCTGACTACTTCGCCCTTGCGCTCGACAAAAAGTTTGAGCAACAGCGCCTCCATTTTGGTCAGGATAAATCGCTCGCCACGCCAGTTGACGGCCTCAAAGGTGGAAAAATTGACCGTATTCTCGCCAAACGAATATGTGTCGGGGGCCTCTCCTTGAGCGCGCTGGCTGCGTCTGAGCAGCTTACTCACTCGCAACAGCAGCTCTTCTAAGTGAAAGGGTTTGGTTACGTAATCATCGGCGCCACGCTTCAGGCCAGTAATGCGGTCTTGCGCTAAGTCTTTGGCCGTCAGCATCAAGATGGGCACATCAGCATTCTTTAAACGCACTTGCTCGGCAATGCTGAAGCCGTCCACCTCGGGTAGCATCACGTCGAGCAGCAACAGGTCGAAACGCTGATTGGCCGACAGCTCCAACGCCTGGCGGCCATTACCGGTGCTGACCACCTCGTAGCCCTCCAATTCTAAGTTGAGCTGTAGCCCCTCCCGAAGCGACTTCTCGTCCTCAACCAACAAAATGCGCATAAGGGAGCACTTAGTCCATTTCCAAGTCTATGTCGTGCTGTTCATGCCAGGGCAAGCCGTCCAAATTGAGGCGCTCCATAAAAGGGTCTGGGTCAAATTCCTCAACGTTGAAGACACCTTTGCCGCTCCAGACGCCCTGCAGCATCAGGCGAGCGCCAATCATGGCCGGCACGCCTGTGGTGTAACTCACTGCCTGCGTGCCCGTTTCCTCGTAGGCAGCTTGGTGCGAGCAGTTGTTCCAGACGTAATAGGTGCGTTCGCGACCGTCCTTGACGCCTCGAATGCGGCAACCAATGCTGGTAAAGCCGGTGTAGTTCTCACCCAAACTCTCTGGCGGCGGCAGCACAGCCTTCAGGAACTGCAGGGGCACAATGTCCACGCCTTTGTAGCGGATAGGCTTAATACTGGCCATACCAATATTCTGAATGACGCGCAGGTGCGTCAGATATTGCTCGCTGAAGGTCATCCAGAAACGCGCGCGTTTGAGGGTAGGAAAGTTTTTGACCAAACTCTCCAGCTCTTCGTGATAGATCAGATAAGAGCGACGCGGGCCAATTTCGGGGTAGTTGATGTCTTTCCAGATGGCGTGTGGCTCTGTCTCCACCCATTGGCCATTTTCCCAATATTTGCCGCGCTGGGTTACTTCGCGGATGTTGATTTCCGGATTAAAGTTGGTCGCAAACGCCTTACCGTGGCTACCGGCATTAGCATCCACAATGTCTAAATAGTGGATTTCATCAAAATAATGTTTGGCAGCATAGGCTGTAAAGACGCTTGTAACGCCGGGGTCGAAACCGCAGCCCAACAGCGCCATAATGCCTTTTTTCTCGTAGCGCTCGCGGTAGGCCCATTGCCATGAGTATTCAAATTTGGCCACATCTTTCGGCTCGTAATTGGCAGTATCCAAATAGTGCACGCCAGTTTCTAAGCACGCATCCATGATGGGCAAATCCTGATAGGGCAGCGCGACATTGATGACCAGATCAGGCTTGAATTTGTGGATGAGCGCGATGGTTTGCTCCGGGTAATCAGCATCTAAGCGCGCCGTTTTGATTTTTCGCCCACCATATTTGCGATAAATGGCGTCAGCAATTGCGTCGCACTTCTTTTTGGTGCGGCTGGCCAGCATAATGTCGCCAAAAACGTCGCGGTGTTGCGCGCATTTGTAAGCTACAACGCGACCGACGCCGCCGGCGCCAATGATGAGCACTTTAGACATAGAGTGGTGGTTAAGTGATGCTTTTGTTAAATGGATAAACTCAGGCGTCGCAAAAGTAGGCAGACGGCGCTTATTGTAATGAAAAGTGAAAAGTGGAAAGTGAAAAATGAAAAATGGAGAGGGAAAAATGGAAAATGGAAGGTGGAAAATGAAAAATCGGAGTTGCTTCAATTAATCGGAATTTTGCCTGCACAACGTTTTCGCAAGATTGGAGGAATGGCTGAGAGCGGGCTGGATACATCCTCTCTTGCATGTTTTGGCAGGGCCGAAGGCCGCGCTTTTGCGGTTTGCAGGCGCTGGATGTTTTGCACTGCTGCCGTTGCGCGTCTGTCGAGCCTTAATTTTTTTGTAGAACAAACCCTACAGGTGGTTGTTTTGCCTGCCTGTGAGTCATTTTTCTAACCTGGAGCCCTTTTCCTTCGCATATGCACAAAGTGTTGATACCGTTTTCTGCCGTTCCGCAGCTGTCGCGCACGGATGTAGCGTATGCGGAGGGAGCGACGGAACTACGGCCGTTTTATTGCTGGGAACCGACGTTGGACCGGCTTCCTGATGTGCTTACGGCGCGCTCGGGTGCTGCTGTGCCGCGCGAGGTACTGGCTGCGGTGCTGGCCGAGCAATATGCCCGTGTACCAACCAGCGAGCGAGTATTGGCCAACATCGAGGCGCTGCAGGGCGATCGTACCTTTTGCATAACCACAGCGCACCAGCCCACATTGCTGCTGGGGCCCCTGTATTTTTTGTATAAAGCCATCAGTACCATACGATTGGCTGAGGTAGCCGAACGCCGCCTGGGGCATCGCATTGTGCCGGTATTCGTACTGGGCAGTGAAGACCACGACTTAGAGGAGTTGAACCATGTGCGGCTTTTTGGTCGTGAGCTGCGCTGGGAGCCGGGCATGGGTGGCCCTGTGGGACGCTTACCTACCCGGACGCTGCAGCCAGTATTGGAAGCGCTGCGCCCCATCCTGGGCGATAGCGAGCTGGCGCGCCAGCTCTGGCAGATGATATGCGCCGCTTATCAGAAGCAGCCCACGTTCGCCGAGTCTACCCGCGCCTTGTTGAATAGCCTCTTCGGACGCTACGGCCTCGTAGTGGCCGACCTGAGCGATGCCCGCCTGAAGCGCCACTTCCTTTCAGTGATGCGCGACGAACTGCTGAACCAGACGGCCCATCGCTTAGTGAGCGAGACGCTGGAGCGGCTGCGCGCCCTGGGCTTCAAAGAACAAGCGCCGCCGCGCGTTATCAACCTTTTTTACCTGCAAGAAGGTAGCCGCGAGCGCATCGTGCAGGAGGGCGATACCTATCGAGTGCTCAATACGCCGTTAGCGTTTAGCCGCGATGTCCTGCTTGCCGAATTAGAGGCATATCCGGAACGCTTCAGCCCAAACGTGGTACTGCGCCCGCTTTACCAGGAGATGGTGCTGCCCAATTTAGCCTACGTGGGTGGCGGCGGTGAATTGGCCTACTGGCTAGAGCGGCGTTCACTTTTTGAGCACTACGGCGTGCCCTACCCTATGCTCGTTCGACGCCATTCGGTGCTGTGGTTTGATAAGGATGCTCTCAAACGCTCGCTCAAGTTTGCCTTTCCACCTCAACGCTATTTCGACGACCCCGACACTCTGGTGCGCGACTTTGTAGCCACCCGAGCCGATGCCAGCGTGGATTTAAGCACGGAAATTGCCGAACTCCGGGCCCTCTACGAGCGCATCGCCCGGCGAGCCAAAGCCATTGACCCTACTTTAGAAAGCGCCGTGCGCGCCGACGCGGTCAAGGCAGCCGGTCAAATCGAACACTGGCAAGGCCGACTGCTGAGGGCCGAGAAGCAAAAGCATGACATCGCCATCGGGCAACTGCGCGCCCTACGCGACAAGCTTTTTCCCGGCGGGCAACTGCAGGAGCGTGTGGACAACTTCATCCCGTACTACCTCAAATACGGCGAGCAATTTATAGAAACCCTGATGGAACATCTGACGCCCTTCGAGCCAGGTTTTGTGTTGTTGCAGGACACTTGAAGCCCGATTTTAAAAAAAATTGGACAGCCTTTCGGCACTGTCACTCAACTTTACAGATGTTTGCCATCCGCAAGTCAGCGCCATGAGCAAGCGAAAGAAATACGTGTGCGTGCACGGACATTTTTATCAGCCTCCGCGAGAGAATGCCTGGTTGGAAGTGGTAGAGCAGCAAGAAAGCGCCCGCCCCTACCACGACTGGAACGAGCGCATTAACTTTGAGTGCTATGCGCCTAATGCAGCAGCGCGCATACTAAATGCGAACGGATGGATTATTAAAATTCGAAATAACTACAACCGCATTTCCTTTAACTTCGGCCCTACGCTGCTCACCTGGTTAGAAGTCAACGACCCGGAAACGTATTCACTCATTTTGCAAGCCGACCGGGTCAGCCAGCAGCGTCATGGCGGGCACGGCAATGCGTTGGCGCAGGCATATAACCACTTGATTATGCCGTTGGCCAATTATCGCGACAAAGTAACCCAGGTGTACTGGGGCGTGCGCGACTTTGAGCATCGCTTTGGGCGGCATCCAGAGGGTATGTGGCTGCCGGAGACGGCCGTGGATGTAGAAACGCTGGAGGTATTGGCGGCCCATGGCATCCAGTTCACGCTTTTGGCGCCCCACCAGGCGGCGGCAGTGCGACGCATCGGCGAAGACGCCTGGCAGCCCGTGAATGCCAGCACCTTAGACACCAGCCAGCCCTATTGGTGTCCGCTGCCCAGCGGGCGACGCATCGCTTTGTTTTTCTACCATGGACCGGTGTCGCAGGCCGTAGCCTTCGAGCACTTGCTCAACAACGGCCAGGCATTTGCCGGGCGCTTGCTCGGGCTTTTAGACAACTCCGATAGGCCTCAATTGGCCCACATTGCCACCGACGGGGAGACTTATGGCCACCATCACCGCTTCGGCGAAATGGCCTTAGCCGCTGCTCTAAACGACATCGAGGCCAGTGGAAAGGCCGCGCTGACCAATTACGGCCAATACTTGGAAATGTTTCCCCCAGAGTGGGAGGTGCAAATCCAGGAAAACACCTCCTGGAGTTGTGCGCATGGCGTAGAGCGCTGGCGAAGCGACTGCGGTTGCAACACCGGCGCACACCCCGAATGGCATCAACGATGGCGAAGGCCGCTGCGCGAGGCGCTTGACTACGTGCGCGACCAGCTTGCGCCGGCCTACGAACGCGAGGCCGGACGCTTCTTCAAAGACCCCTGGAAAGCCCGAAACGACTATATCGAAGTCGTACTGAGTCGCACCGATAAAACACGCAGCGCCTTTTTCCAAAAGCATGCGCGGCGCGGCCTAAGCGAGCTGGAGCAGATAACCGCCTTGCGATTGCTCGAAATGCAGCGCTTCGCGATGCTTATGTACACCAGCTGCGGCTGGTTTTTTGATGAAATATCGGGCATAGAGACACACCAGATTCTCCAGTATGCGCTGCGTGCCATGGACTACGCCCAGGAGACCACAGGGCTTAACCTGCATGAAGAATTCGAGCGACGCCTGCATCGGGCGCCCAGCAATCGCTATGCCGACGGCGCGGCCAGCTACCAGCAAAACGTTGTGCCTAACCGTATCACTCTGGAACGCGTGGCAGCCCACTTCGCCGTGGCTTCACTGTTTGAAGAAGCGCCCGAGCAAATGAATCTGCACAACTACTCGGCCTACGTAGAGACCTTCGAGCGCATCGAAGCAGGTACGCCGCGCTTAGCCATCGGGCGCTTGCGCATACGCTCACTGCTCACACAGGCCGAATTGGCATATGCCTTCTCTGCGCTCTATCTGGGGCAGCAGCACGTTCTCGGTCATATCAGCGATGCCATTCCGCGTTCTCAGTTCGAGAGCATTCGCCAGCAAATCGTCGAGGCCTTCCGTAAAGCTGACTTAGGCACAGTCATTCAATTGCAGCAAGAGTTCATCGGCGCCCAGCGGTTTTCGATCACTACCCTCTTCGCCGATGAAAAAATTCGCATTATGCGCGCCATTACCGCCCAAAGCCTCCAATTGGCCGAGGTCAATTTGCGTAACGTTTTCAACGATAACTATCAGGTCATTGTCGGCCTGCAAGACGCTGGCTTGCCTGTTCCCGACACCTGGAAAAGCATTGCTGCCTATGTATTAAACAACGAGCTACTGCGCTTCTTTGCCAATAACCATACCTCTTCCATTCAAACCCTCCAGCGCGTCGCGCAAGACCTGCGCAATTGGAGTATCAAACTGGCCGATGAAGAGGCTGTTTTACACGCCGCCAGCCAACGCATCCACCGCGAGATTCGCCGCCTCCACCGCGAACACCCACCCATCGGGCGCGTGCTCTGGCTCATTGAAACGCTAAAGGCCTTGCAAGACATGAACCTCCAGCCCGACATCTGGCGCAGCCAAAACCTGTTTTATTTGGTAACCAAAGGCTATCGAAAAGGCGAATGGGAATTCATTAACGAGGAATGGAAAACAGCCTTCGAACAATTGGCACAACTGCTGCGTGTGCAACTGCGCTCCTGAGGTAGGGGCACTTCCCACCGTCCGCTTAAAACTAAACATGAGCGAGGTTTAGCGTCAAAAAAACCGTCGAAAATTTTCCCGGAATGCTTGCTTTTCGTCGGCCTCGATGTACCTTTGCCGCTCAATTTTTGAATCGAAGTATTTCTCGAGTCATGAACGAGCAAACCGCTATCAAGATAGTGCACGAGGCGCTGCTGACAAAGCCAGAGTTTCCGGCCTTTAAGGCGGGCGATACCATCGTGGTTACTTATCGCATTCGCGAAGGCGAGAAGACCCGCGAGCAGGACTTTCGCGGCGATGTCATTCAGATTAAGGGCCACGGCCTGACGCGCACGTTTACGGTGCGTAAAATTTCGCACGGCGTGGGCGTGGAGCGCATTTTTGCGTTTTCCAATCCGAATATTGCTGAGATTAAGGTGATCAAGCGCGGTCGTGTGCGTCGCGCGCGCCTGTACTACTTGCGCAACTTAGTGGGCAAGAAGGCGCGCATCAAGGAGCTGAAATCCTTCGGAACGTCGAACGCGGCTTCGTCGGCGTCTAACGAGGAATAGTCGCAGCACCCTACTTTTTCTTTGAACTATATCGGCTGGCTCTTCTTCCGAATAGCCAGCCGATGTTATTTTTAACTTATAAAGTGCAGGCGCCTTACGGTTCGAGCATGAACGGATAGCGGTAATCGGTGGGCGGCACGAAGTTTTCCTTGATGGAGCGCGGTGAAAGCCATCGGTAAAGGTTGAGCACAGAACCGGCCTTGTCGTTGGTGCCCGAAGCGCGCCCACCGCCAAAGGGCTGCTGCCCTACGACAGCCCCAGTGGGTTTGTCGTTGATGTAGTAGTTGCCCGCCGCGTGCCGCAGTTTTTCATCTGCCAGCGCCAAGGCTGCCCGATCACGCGCAAAAACAGCACCCGTAAGCGCATAGGGCGAGGTATTGTTTACCAAGTCGAGCGTCTCGGCATACTGATTATCGTCGTAGATGTAGAGCGTTAGCACCGGCCCGAAGATTTCTTCGCACATGGTAACGTAGTGCGGGTCGGAGGTGAGCAGCACAGTGGGTTCGATGAAATAACCTTCTGATTTATCGTAGTTGCCACCAAAAAGCACGCGCACTTTGTCGGACTTTTTAGCCTCGGCAATGTAACTGGTAATCTTATCAAAAGCCTTTTCGTCAATGACGGCATTGAAGAAGTTGGTAAAGTCTTCTGGATTGCCCATTTTGATGCTTTGCAGGTCATCTAAGAGATATTCTTCCACTTTTGGCCACAGCGATTGAGGGATATAGGCGCGCGAGGCGGCAGAGCATTTTTGGCCCTGATACTCGAAGGCCCCGCGCGTGAGGGCCACAGCTAAGGCCTTAGGATCGGCAGAGTGATGGGCCACGACAAAGTCTTTGCCCCCGGTTTCACCCACGATGCGCGGGTAAGAGCGATAGGTGGCAATGTTTTCGCCGATGGTTTTCCAGAGCCGCTGGAAGACGCCCGTGCTACCCGTGAAGTGCAGGCCTGCAAATTGCGGATGCTTAAAGATCACTTCACCAGCCGTTGGGCCACTCACGTAAACGAGATTGACCACGCCGGGGGGCAGTCCGGCGGCCTCAAGCACCTCCATAATGACGGCGGCAGAGTAAATCTGCGACTCGGCGGGCTTCCAGACGGCTACATTTCCCAGAATAGCAGGAGCGGTAGGTAGATTTCCAGCGATGGAGGTGAAGTTGAACGGCGTAAGAGCAAACACGAAGCCCTCCAACGGTCGCCAATCCATCCGATTCCAGGTGTTGCGCGAGCTGATAGGCTGCTGCTGGTAGATTTCCTGCATAAACCAGGCGTTGAAGCGCCAGAAGTCCGCCAATTCGCATACGGCGTCAATTTCGGCCTGGAATGCGTTCTTACTCTGGCAGAGCATGGTGGCAGCGTTCATGCGTGCGCGATAGGGGCCGGTCAGCAGGTCGGCTGCCTTCAAGAAAATAGCGGCGCGTTCCTGCCAGGGCATGGCTTCCCAGGCAGGTCTGGCTTTGAGCGCCGCCTCGATAGCCACCTGTACGTGCTCGGCTGTGCCTACCGAATGGTAACCCAGCGTGTGCTTGATCTCGTGCGGCGGGCAAATGCGGCGCTGCTCGTTGGTGTAAACGTGCTGGCCGCCGATGTACATGGGAATATCGCGCTCGACCGATTTCAGATCAGCAAGGGCTTTTTTCAATTCGGCTCTCTCCGGAGTACCCGGCGCATAGGTCAACACCGGCTCGTTGATAGGATGAGGAAGGGAAAAAATAGCGTCAGACATAGCGTTAAACGTTGATTTTGACTTCTTTTGGCAAAAATGGCGAGGCGTCGCCGCCCCCAATAATGATCTCTCGCACGATGGTGCTGCTGATGTGCGACATGCCTGGCTGAGAAATCAAAAACACTGTCTCCAAATCGCCGCCGCCCACGATGCGATTGATCTGAGATATGGTCTTTTCGTAGTCAAAGTCCGAACCGTTGCGCAGCCCACGCAGCAAGTAACGGGCGCCAATGCGCCGGCAGTAGTGGGCTGTGAGTTTCTGGAAATGATCCACCTGAATGCTCGGATACGGTGCAAAGACCTGGCGAAGCCACTCTAAGCGCTGCTCTAACGGAAACAGGTACTGCTTGGCGCTGTTCACCCCTACCGCCACGACAATCCGGTCAAAGAGCGGTAAGGCGCGCAGCACGAGGTCCACGTGTCCAATGGTGATGGGGTCAAAAGAGCCAGGAAAAACTGCTATCTTCATACGTGAGCTGGTTTTCGGGGCGAAATTCCAGCTCGTCGGGCGGTTTACCTAACCTTGCCCACTTTTTCCAAGATAGTCCCTCTCATTTTTTCCTTTATCCCGGAGAATACTGAGAAGGGGTGGTCTGAAAAAGGCGGACATAAAATTAACTTAAAACTTTTTGTCCAGACTTTCAAAGCCATCCCGCACTTGCCCGTGGGTGTTCCACCCGTCCTTTCGCGGCGCTACGCGCTCCAGGTTTCTCTGCGGCCCTCGGCGTCCTCTGCGGTGAAAGAAATGCTTCGAGGGAGGGTGCTGTTTTGTTGCCGAACAGCAAAAAAAGTGGGCTCAGGCTCTTGCATTTTTGGTTTGAAGGCTGTACTTTTGCTACTGATTATGAGGGTGAAATGCAACATTGTTCCGCTAACTTTACTTTCCCGTCCATACTCCCTAAGTGGTCGTACGGCGGGAAAGGGGGCGCTCACAAAAATTTCGATCATCCGCACAGCGAACAGGCCCTTCGGATTTCTATGGTCGTAAAACAGAACAGTTGCTGAGCCTCAACTGTAAAACAATAATTCCGGGCATCTGGAATGCCTATAAAATTTGGACTATATGACCATAAAAAACATTTTGCTTACCCTTCTATGGCCCATCACCTATGCCTTGTACGGTCAGGGAACCACCTTCAATATCGTCAAAGCGTTGCCCTATCCACAAGCGGATTTTACGCACATAGTCTTACACAACGATACTATTGCGGGATACGGCACTGGCTTTAACGACGATATAAACTGGAAACAAGGTGTCGCGGTAGTAAAAGTAGACACGTTTGGCAATGTCCTTGCGCATAATTTCATTCTTGATGCCAAAGGCGACCTGTTGGCTACAAGCAAAGCCTGGGGAAACATCATCCGAACTTCCGATGGTGGCTATGCTGCGATAGCCGCGACCGTGTACAGAAAAAGCGCTTTTTTGATCAAACTATCGCATGATCTTCAAGTAGAGTTCATCAAAGAGTATCCCGACACGGTGAATCGGAGCAATTACTTTTACAAAATCCTTGAAA
>JANWVR010000028.1 GCA_025056735.1 Saprospiraceae bacterium | reverse complement strand
GTCGTCGCTCCCTTTCAATACTTTTGAGCCTTTGATCGGGTCTGCGAAAATTGAAATAGAACCATTTAATGCTGTCCACTGACCGGTGCTGTTGTTGTCAAAATCTTCGATGCAGGGCAGCTTGTTGCACGCCCGAAAACTCACATCATCAATCCCCAAGTCGTTCCCGATATTTGCCGTTGAGAGCATCCGGATAGAAAGCGTAACTTGCCCCGTAACAGTAGCATTAAACTGGCCGCACAGCCATTCCCACCGGTCGGGTGTTTCGGGCAGGGTGAGTGGACCGGCGATTTGGGTGTTGTTCACAAAAAGTGCCACCTGCGGGTCGGAGTAGTTTCTGGGCGGGCGCACGAGGTTGTTGAACCAGGCCGAAAAGGCATACGTTGTACCAGCCGTTACGTTCACCGTCTGCTGCCAGGCAATGGGGCCGCCGTAGCCGTCCACGACAAGTATTTTGCCCGTAGGAGAGGCGGCTGTGTGGTCTATACACGCCCATTGGTTGTTGGCTGCATAGACCTGGTTAGCATCCATTATTGAGTATCGGCCTATGGGCATAGAGTTGCCGGGCGGCCAGTAAATGTAGCTGTTCGTAAAGTCCTGATTGCCCAGCTCAAAATGGCCGTTTTTCACCAGTTCTGGTCCAGGGTGGCTTCCTGAAGGGCAGCAAGGTCTGGGCAACACCGGCGGCGGACAGACCACTGTAAATGCCCGTGAGCATACCGCATTGCCCGAGCCGATATTGTACGTGGCAGATACCGTTACTTCAAACTGAGCCGCCCCCTTCTTGGGTCTCCACCTATGGAAAACAAATTTATTCCAACCACCACTACTATCCACCAACCGCACATGCTGCGAGTCTATCCGCACCGCCTCCCACCCGGCGGCTGGCGTGATGGCCTCAAAGGCGCCGGCGCTCAGCGCGAGGTTGATCTGGTTGAAGCAATGAGGTTTATCGCTGATAGCGCTTAAGCCGTATTCACAAACACTCGAGTCGCCAGGAATGGGTACCACTTCAAAGTACACATCGTCGCAGGAGCAACTCGGGCACACCCCGAAATTCCGCAGCTCGCTCGAGTTCCGGCCGTCCAACACATACGCCCCGCTGACTGGCGCGTTGGGCGTCCAGCCGGCCGGAGGAATGATTTTGACCACATAGGGCCGGGGTGGCAAATCAACAAAGCGATAACCGCCGGCAGTGTCGGTTTGCTGCGTGGCGATGAGGAGGCCGGTCGTGTCCAACAGTTGCACTGTCCAGCCCGACAGAGCGACCTGATTGGCATAGGGTTGGCCGCCGCATTCGCGATAGACCGTTCCGAAAACTGTCATTTTCGGGCAGGCATCGGCTTGCTGCCAGAGTACGGCGCTCTGCTGCGTCAAGTTTGTGCCCGTGGGCGCGGTTACCGTTTGCACGTTCAACCCTGCCGGCGAATGGAAGGAAAAGTTCGAAGGCGGCGCGGAAGTTGGCGCGGTCAGCGTCATGCAGGTATTCAGCTCCGGGTCGCTTATTGAGAGGAAAGCGCATTCGCCGCCGAAGCCGTCGGGCTTGGTGCGGCCATCGGCGTAGGCCACCTGGGTGCTCGACACGGGCCACACTGCGCCGCCCGAATAGGCGGTCTCGTTTTGATGCAAGTATTTCATCCAGCGCAGCACGGGGCCGCCTGGGGCGTCTAAGAAGCGCAGCACGACACCGCGCGTCAGGCCGCTCACGACGGCGCTGCCGCTGACGTAGATGCTGCTATCGGCCTGCCACACGTTGCGCACCGCCGTCAGGGCGGGCAGGCGCAGCTGCCACAGCGGCAACAGATCGGCATCGAATTTCATCAGATATGCCTGAAACGCCGGAAAGCTGTTGCCTAAAGCCAGCACGCCTCCGCTCACGGGCGCAACGTCGGCGAAAGAATAGGAGATGTTTTCAGGGCCTACGCTGCCTTCAATATGGTCGCCGGTGTTTCTGCCGCGGAAGAGCACGCCGCCGGCGCCGATGTTGCCGGCAAAGAAGATGTCGCCATTGGGCAGCACCTCCAAGTCGCGCGCGAATTCGTCATCAGTGGAGCCAAACAGGCCTTTATAGACTTTTTTCCAGCCGATGGCTCCGCTTTCGCTGACGGTCAGCAGCACGACGTCGTCCCAGGTGGCCGAGGTAGTACCGCCCTCCCACTGGCCGCCCAGCACGTAGTAAGGAAAATTGGCGTTGTCGGGCGCCGGGTTGCGCACGACGCGGTTGAACCATTCCCGCCCGGGCACATTGTATGAGCGCACCCAGGAGAAGGCGCCGGCGGGCGTAACGAGGCCCATCAGGCTTTGGCTGTTGGCGTCGAAAGGGAGGGTGTTGCCCACCACGAGCAGGTTGCCCGCGGGGGTGAGTGTAGCGTCGTTCCACTGCGAGGACAGGTCCAGGCGCAACGTCCACAGCAGCTGACCTGCCGCGTCTATGCGCGACACGATGGCTCGTGGCGTAGCGCCGGCGGCGGGCTGGTCGCGCCCGATGACGTAGTAATTGGCGCCGTGCGGGATGACTTTCGCAAAGGCGTTGTCGAGCGCATTGCCGTAATGGTGTTGGAAGTACTGCGCCTGGGCGCCGGGGCACAGCAGACAGGTCAGCATCGCCCCGATGGCGACGCGCATCAGAAAGGTCAGGAACGACATAGGAAAAGGGTTTGAGGTGAGTGAACAGTTTCAGGTGTTTTCATGGCGCAGGATCGCATAGTTTCCGAGGGTAAAAGTGCGGGCATGGCCAAAAGGGCGTTGGGCGATTGTGCGATTCGGTTGCTTTTTAATGACATTCGGTCATCGGCGGCGGAAGAGCGCGCCCAGGCAGCCCGATTTCCTCTGGAGCGCCTGCTTTTCTTCCAAAAAGGCGACCAAGGCATAGCCGATACGATGCTGGAGCATTTCCCACTGCGCCAGGTCGAGCCGTCCGGCCTCGAACTCTCGCCGGCCTAAGGCGTATTGGGCATGCAGCAACAGGGTTTCGTCGTCGTCTTGACAGCGTTTCAGGGCTTCCTCTATGCGTTTTTGCAGGATGAGCGCTTCTATTTCTGCGGATGCCGGCGGCGAAGGCGCGCGCTGCAGCGCTCCGTCGGTGTGCTCCAGAATAGTCCTGAAAACCCGAACGTGTTCGCGCAGCCACACGTCGAAGTCAATGCGCTGGCTTTCGTAAGCGCCTTGCGCGGCTGAGAGGCGCTCCGTCCAGGCGTCGGCGTCGGGCAGGTTGGCCTGCCGGGCGGCCTCTAAGAGCGCCTCCGTGTGCGCCTGAGCGAGCAGACGACGAAGGTGCGGGCGTTCGGCGGCAGGGTGCAGGCGCATGGGCTTTTTTGTTTTCTGGGCAAAAAAGCGCTTATACCGCCAGAGCCATGCGGTTTTATGCGATTCGGTCGTTTTTCAATGATATCTGGCGCGCCTATTTAGGCCAGCAGCCGCAGCAGGGCCTCGCGTCGGCGCCGCGCGACGGGCACGCGCATACCGGTGCTCAGCACTAAGTCATCCTCTTCGCCTTTGAGCCACTGTTGCACAAGTGCCACCTGCACGATGAAGGACTGATGCGTGCGCACAAAGGCCGGGTGAGGCAGTATTTCTTCGTACTCCTTGAGGTTGCGCGCATCTAAGTGGCGCTCGCCCGAGGCTAAATGCACAAAGGCGTAGTTGCCGCAGCTTTCTACGCAGGCAATGTCGGCTAAGGCCACAAAGAGCAGCCCTTTGGAAGTGTTTAGCGTGATGCGTTCGATGCGTCCGAGGGCGGCGGCGTGCAGGAGCGCTTCAATGCGCTGATACAGCTGGCCCTGCTCGATGCCTTGCTGGGCTTTTTGCACGGCTGCAGCGAGTTCGTCGGGGTTTATCGGCTTCAACAGGTAATCCACGGCATTGCACCGGAAGGCGCGCACC
This sequence comes from Saprospiraceae bacterium, assembly GCA_025056735.1. GTDB lineage: Bacteria > Bacteroidota > Bacteroidia > Chitinophagales > Saprospiraceae > M3007. The sequence goes on along the minus strand of JANWVR010000028.1, from coordinate 5,490 downwards.
GCAAATTCATCGTGTGCCGTAACGAAGGCCACTGCACAGCTTAGCGGGCGCGCCTGTTCGAGCAGGTCGAAGCCGCTGCCGTCCTCCATTTCGACGTCGAGCAGCAGCAAGTCGGGTGCAACCTGCCGGAGCATGGCTAAGCCCTCGGCTACGCTGCCCGCCTCGCCAGCGACGACGGCTTGCGGACAACGCTGTTGTAAAAGCCGCTTGAGGGCCGCGCGCGCAGCCGGCTCGTCGTCCACGATGGCAATTTTGAACGGCATGGGCAATGTGTTGAAAAAACCCGGCGATATTTGCCACAAATATGCGGGGATTGGTTTGGGTCAGAAAAGTATTTTGGGCAGCCCTGCTCATAGCGCCGCTGAGCGTCTGGCCGCAGCAGGTAGCGTGGACCAACTATACCACCCGCCAGGGTCTGCCTGCCAATGTCGCCTACGAGGTCTGGCAAAGCCGCGACGATCACCTGTGGTTCACGACCGAGGCGGGCATTTGCCGGTTCAACGGCTACGAATTTGTGCGACCGGTGGACACCTCGACGTGGAACGGCGCCGAAGCCTTCATACCGACGGAAGACTTGCATGGGCGCATCTGGTTTGCCCGCATTGATGGCTCGCTGTGGTATGTACAACACGACACGGTGCACCCCTTTGAGCATTCAGCGCGCCTGGAGCCGTTTCGGAGGCGGTACCAGCTACCGATGGATATCCAGGCGGATGCGGACGGTAATCTATGGCTGGCTTACAATCACTTAGGGCTCCTGCGTATAGACCCAGAAGGCCATGTGCGCGATATCCGCAGCCCGACGCATCGTGTTCTCTTATACGCCGAAATCGGCGGACGCGCCATGATTCCCGTGGTTTCATCTCCAGAAGCCATGGCTTTCCGTCGGTCGCCGGTAAGTACAGCCGTTTATCGAGAAGGCTCGGTGAAACATCTGACGGCGCTACCTGTGCGCCCATTGTTAGATGTCCAATATCGCGGCTTCTGGAAGCTGCGCAGCGGCGATGTTCTGCACGCCTACGACGGCGTTTATTACCTGCTGCGGGCCGATAGCGTCCTGTGGCAGGCGCGCTTAGGCTTTACGGCCAGACGCTTAGCGGAGACGAGCGAAGGCGCGCTGCTGCTGGCGGTGCATATGGGCGAACGCCCTGGACTGTTTTACTTCTCTTCTGTGGAAGATCTGCGGCGCGGACGCGGCCAAAATTTGCTGCCCGGCTGCTTCGTAACCGACATTCGCATAGATCGCTGGGGCGGTTGGTGGGCCACCACTCATCATGCCGGCCTGTTTTATTGCAAAAATCCGGGTATTGAGGTGTTCGATCAACGGCAGGGCTTGCCCTCCGATGAGGTTACCTGCCTGGCTTTTGACGGCAAAAACCGCCTTTTTGCCGGCTTTCGTCCGGCGGCGTTGGTAGCGCTCCGCTTAGAAAGCGACCGCATGGAGCGCATCTCGCTTCCACGCCTGACTTCACGGGATGTGGAAGTGTTGTTGTTCGATACCGCGCGTGGGCGGCTCTGGTGTTCTGCGCCGCTTTACTTCCAGGAGAATGGGCGATGGCAGACGGCCCTCCAGGTTGAGCGGAACGCTGTCTTTGCGGTCAAGAGCCTTTCCAAAGGACCGCGCTCTGGACGCCTGTGGGGCCCCAGCAGTAGCGGATTTTTTGAAACAGAGGCCTCCTCCGGTCGGAGCTGGCATCGAAGAGATGCTGACGAGCCGTCGCCTTACGCGCGAACGTTCGACGTGGCGGAAGATGCCAACGGCGTCGTGTGGGTCATCACCCACCGAGGGCTGCGCCAATGGCGGCACGGGCGCTACGAGCCGCCGCCGTGGGCGCATCCGGCGCTGCGTTTTCAGCCGCGCCACGTGTGCCTCAGCAGCAGCGGCGCCATGGCGATTGGCCTGCGCAGCGCCGGCGTGCTCATCCGCGCTCCAGATGGGCGCATGACCCACCTGCGCCGGGCCGACGGCTTGGCCAGTGACCAGACTATGCGAATGTACGCCGGGCCAGACGGGGCCTTCTATGCGTGCTCCAACGACGGCCTTAGCCGCCTGACGCCGCGGCCCGATGGCGGTTGGGATGTACGCGCGCTCACCCGCCGCGAAGGGCTGCCCTCCGGCCAGGTGAGCGATGTCGAAGTAGCCGGCGGGTACCTGTGGATCGCCACCCATCGCGGGTTGGTGCGCCTGCGACGCCTACCGGAATTGCCGCCCATGCCGCCGCCCAGGCTGGAACGCCTGTGGGTGAATAACCGGCCTGCTGACTTCATACCCAACCGGCGCCTCCCCCACGACTCCAACACGTTGAGGCTGCGCTTCTACGCGCTGCATTACCCCTCCGAAGGCGAGATCCAATACCGCTATCGGCTCCTTGGGGCCGACACGACGTTTACGTACAGTAACGTGCGCGAAGTGCTTCTGGCCAACTTAGCGCACGGGCAGTACACCTTTGAGGTACAGGCCCAAAGCCCCTCCGGCCAATGGAGCGCGCCTACGCGCTGGAGCTTCCACGTATGCCCGGCTTGGTGGCAAACGGTGTGGTTCTGGATGCTGCTTAGCCTCGCCGTCGCCCTCGCGCTGGCACTGGCCTACCGCTGGAGGCTGCGCCAGAAACACCAGCAGACGGCAGCCATGGAAAAAATTCGACAATTGGAGGCCGCCGCCTTGCGCGCCCAAATGAACCCGCATTTCATCTTCAATTGCCTCAACAGCATCCAGCATTTCATTGCCGACAACAACGCCGACGCCGCCACGCACTACTTGGCCTGCTTTGCTCGCTTAGTCCGACTGGCGCTACACGGCGCTGTGGACGGGCGACACTCCCTGCGCGAGGAAATAGATATGCTCAGCAATTACTTAGCCTTAGAGCAACTGCGCTTCCGCAACCGCTTCGAGTATCGGATCACCACCGAACCCGCGCTAAACCTCGACGACGTCACCCTTCCGCCTCTACTGGTGCAGCCGTTTGTAGAAAATGCCCTCCTGCACGGCCTGCAAAACAAGCAAGAAGGCGGCCTTATCACGGTTACCTTTGCTCTCGACGAGCGTCACCTGACCGCTGCCATCACCGATAACGGCCCGGGCATGAAAACCACCGACGACGCCAAACGCGCGCACAAATCCGTAGGCATGATGCTCACCCAACGACGCTTGGCCCTACTCTCAGAGGACGCAACCAGCAGCGCTCAATGGGAAAACCTGACCCTCCCCGACGGCACGCCCGCCGGCCTGCGCGTAACGCTGCGCATCCCGTTAGAAGCCTGATGCTTCCCGCAGCCCATGCCCACGAGACCGCCCGAAAAACTTCTTCCATTGTGCCAGCGCCTTGCCGTACTTTTACCCAAATTTTTCACCTATATGACCTTCTGCTGCGCCAGACGCCTCCTTCTACCCGCTTTCCTGGGCCTCCTCGCGGCGGCCATGCTCGTTACCTGCGGCGACGACCGCACGGCCCGCTGCGGTAAAATTTCCTTCAAGACCGACAACACTGTAACCGTGCGCATGGAAGCCGCGGCCACCTCGCTCAACCCCATCCTGCCCGGGCCGGGCTACAACCGCTATGTGGCAGCCAACCTCTTCCAGTCGCTGGCGGCCGTCGAACCCAAAACGCTGGAACTCGTGCCGCTGCTCATCGAAAAAATTCCCACCGTCTATACCGTCAAAGACGGCCCGCGCGCCGGCATGCTGGCCTACGACTTTAAAATATACGACGAGGCTGCCTGGGACAACGGCTCGCCCATCACCGGCCACGACGTGCTGTTTTCGCTAAAAATTCTGCACCACCCCCTGCTGCCATTGGGCGAATGGCTCGGGTACTTCGAACGCCTCAAAGCGCTGGAGGTGGACGCCCAAAATCCCAAGAAATTCACGGCCTACTTCGACCAGTTTTACATCCTGGGCTTAGAGAGCCTGTGCCAGTTTCCTATCTATCCGGCCTACCAGTACGACCCCGAGGGCGTGCTGGCCTCCGTGTCGTTAGCCGACCTGCAAGACCGCACGCGCGCGCAACAGCTCGCTGCCGGCGGAGACGCCAACAGCAGCAAAGTCAGTGGCAAAACCGGCAGCAAGGCGGGCGACGCCACCACCAACGAGAGCAAAAACAAGTTCGCCGCCTGGGCCGAAGCCTTCCAATCGCCGCGCTTTGCCAACGACAAAACCGCCATTTCGGGCAGCGGGCCGTATCGCTTAGAAAACTTTGATGTGGATCAGGGCATCGTTTTGATAAAAAAGAGTAACTGGTGGGGCGACCGCGTTGCCTCGCGCAATCGCTATCTGGCCGCCTACCCGGAAAAAATCATCTACCGTTTTATCAAGGAAGAAGCCGCCGCCGAAAACCTCATCCGCAGCGGCGACGTGGACATTGTGCCGGCGCTGTCGCCCACCAAATTTTTGGAACTGAAGCAAGACACCTGTCTGCCGCTGCGCTACGACATGGCGTTGGTGAGCGCCAACGCTTACGCGCGCGTGCTGTGCAACACCACTCGCCCGGCCTTAGCCGATAAGCGCGTGCGGCAGGCGCTGGCCCATGCCTTAGACTACGACTACATGCTCCACACCATCTGGGAGGGCATGGCCGAACGCTGCATCAGCCCCGTACACCCGGCCAAACCCTTCTACGCCCGCTCGCTCAAGCCCTACGCCTACGACATCAGTAAAGCCCGCCAACTGCTCGCCGATGCCGGCTGGACGGACACCGACGGCGACGGCATCGCCGATAAAATGCTCAACGGCCAGCGCGTCAAATTAGAACTATCGCTGCTGACCGCCGGCGCATCGCCGACCTCCAGCGCCACGGCCAAAAGCATCCAGAACACCGCCCGCGCCGCCGGCTTCGCCCTCAACGTCGTGGAAGACGACATCCGCGTCATCGCCCAAAAGACCCGCCAGGGCGACTACGACCTGGCCCTCACCAGCGTCGTGCTCTTCCCAGGCCTGTGGGACCCTTACCAGAGCTTCCACTCCAAAAGCATCGGCTCGGGCAACCGGAGCGCCTTCGCCAATGCCGAATTAGACCGCCTCATCGAGGCCCTGCGCGCCGAAGCGGACGAAAAGAAGCGCAACGACCTGTATTTGCGCATCCAGCAACTGCTCCACGACGAACTGCCGGAAATTTTCCTGTACGCGCCGCAACAGCGTTTCGCCGTTAGCCGGCGTTTCGATTACGTGCTTTCGGCCAACCGGCCAGGCTATTACGAGGCCTATTTTAAATTGAAAAACTAACCTGTTGATGCGAATACATGCGACAATACAGAACGGTTCAAATGTAAAATGAAAAGTGAAAAATGAGAAATTAGTTGATGCGAATACCGGTGAGAATGCAGAACGGCTTCTTCCTTTTTTTTAATTGAACAGGCCAAACAAGTTTGGCCGCTACTTTTGGGGAAACGTATTTTAAATGGAAAAACAACCTGTTAGCAAGAGTACCTATAACGATAGAAAAACGTTCTTCTCATTTTTTAACCAATTCGGCCAAACAAGTTTGGCCGCTACTT
>JANWVR010000030.1 GCA_025056735.1 Saprospiraceae bacterium | reverse complement strand
TATGTACACCTGGGTTTTGTCTCCTATGGCCGTGTAAGGCGTGTCCAAGGACGCAATGTTCTGAAAGCAAGCATATTGACATATTTTCTCAAAGCTGTCAACTTCATTACAGGCAAAAGCGCCGAAGCCATTTCTACTCTTGGCTCCTAATCCTCCCAAATGCGTAAGTAGCGAAAACGCCTTCTTTGCCTCTTCCAAATGCGAAGCGTTTTTCGATGAAAGCGTTACCTGAAATTCAGTGCCTACTCCGAAAGCCTTCCTATGATGGGCGCCATAGGCCATATAAAGAAGATCGCCTTTGAGGTTCTCCTTGAACTCGACCTCTTTAATCCATGAAATGCTTACCTCTACGCTACTGCGATGAGTGGTATCGCCAAAAATTTCCGCCTCTGTTTCTCTTAATTTTTTCAGACCGCCTTCTTTTACGAGATGAGCGTTCATGGCCCGCCACCAAAACCTCAGCGCTCCTTTCAAGCTGGGCGGGCGCAGTTCTGCCTTGTCTGGGTCGGCTCCTCCAATGAACATGGGGCTGATGGTGCGGCAATGAAAGGTGATGTGTGGCATGTTTAGTGGTTTTGTCGCGAAAACCCGATATCGGATTGATTTGAGTTAGGCTCTTTTATCAACGCTCCTCATTTGAGAAACAAAAATAGATTTTGCAGCAGCACATGTAGAAATTTTACCACCTTTTTTTCTAAATTTTACGCCAATTTTAAAAATGTTCGTCGCGCATCCTTATCGCAAAAAAACATCACCTCCTGCAGCCAGGCATTCTGCCCAAGGAGGCATGCAGCAGTACGGCCTGACGAAACGCCAATGCCCTATGTGAGTGTAGGTACTCAGAGGCGGTTTTATCCGGCGGTTAGCACCCCGTCAAAAAAGCCAATACAGCCAGGACACCCCCAATCCAGACAGACAGGGAGGAATTGTTTCGCACTTTTCGGATGCGCACCGGATTTCCGTTGGCGTCATAGTCAATGCGGATTTCATCGTCTTCGCCCAAGGTTTCGAGGTTGACGAAGAAGGGCAGGCGGTCAAATGGAGACGTTTTCATAGCAAATGCTTTATGGTGGTGGGAAGTTCACGTTTGGGCGCATTCAGCGGCGATTTGCCAGAATAACATCTGCCTTGGCCGCGGTAGTTTCACCCGCAGCAAGAAAATTTGGTTAACTCTGAGTTGCAAAGAAAAAATCCTCTGTAGATGAACGATTTAATGGCCAAAGGCCAAAAAACCTTACACCCTTTCAGCAAAAAACCTTTACAGTAAGTCCAGCCTGGCCCTACGCACTTTTGGGCGTGAGCCACACCTGGAGGGCTTCTATGGAGCGACCAGTGGGTGCATCTGTTCCGGCCCAGGCGCCGTTTTTGGCCTGCACGGGTGTTTTTCGCCCCTGGAGGCGAACGGCGTAGTGGAGGTCGTACTGTTGGGCGGCGGGGCCTTCTAACCACAGAGCGACACCCAAGAGGCGGCGGCTGACGGAGGCTTCGCCCACGTATTCACCTTCGCGCGCATTTTCGCGGATACCGACGGAGGAGCCGTTGATGCGGTAACGGAGGCGCGAGCCGGTGGGCGCGCCGCGCAGTTGCAGACGCAGACCCAGCAGGCGACGTGATGGCATGAAGGTCTCGCCCACCATCACGCCTGACAGAAAGGGGACTTCGCCGCCGGTGTGGAAGCGGGCCACACCCTCGACGCGAACACCAGTAACCGGATGGGTGATGGCTGCGGCTTTCCGGGCATTTTCGACAGCCAGGCCAGCGTTGATGCGGCCATAGCCGTAGTAGATGCTGTGGCCGTTGGTGTCGTACTCGCCGCCGGCCTCATCAATGCGGGTGCAGGAGCGGCGGATGATGTCCTTCACCTGCGAGGGCGTCAGCTGCGGATTGACGGCCAGCATAAGGGCCACCACGCCGGCCATGCCCGGACAGGCAGCGGAGGTGCCGCCGAAGGAGTTGACGTAGCCGTCGGGAGTGTAACCAGCGGGGCCCTGCCGGTCGGTGGTGCGCAGACCTTCCGTCAGCGGAGCAGGGTGCTGGAAGGGACGCCAGCCATAGTCGGCGCTGGGGAAGCAGACCCAGAGGCATTTGCCGAAGTCGCTGTACACGCAGCGTTTGCCCGTATCGTTGCAGGCGCCTACGGTGATGACGGGAGGGAAGCTGACGTAGCCGTCGTTATCGGCCGACTCATTGCCGTTGCCGGCGGCGAAGAGGATGACGCAGCCTTTGCCGTTGCGGCCTTTGGTCAGGGCGTATTCCATGGCGAGGCGCGTGCTGTCGGGCAGCGGCGTCACGCGGTTGTGGAGAGGGTCCATGGGGTTCCACCAGTCGCCGTCGGAGGGTCCCCAGGAGCAGGAGATGACGTCGGCGCCGTGGTCGGCGGCCCAGACGAAGGCGTTGGCCTCGGCCATGCTGCCCAGGCCGCTGCGCAAGCGTATGGGCATGAGGTTGGCTTCGGGCGCTGAGCCGCTGGCGCCGTTGGGCAGGCCAGTGGCGCAGGCCACGCCAGCACAGGCGGTACCGTGGTTGTCGTCGGGCAGCTTAGGCGAGGGGTCGGTGATGTTGAGCGTGGCGTCATAGGGGTGTACGATGCGGCCTGCGAATTCGGGATGGGAGGTATCCAAGCCGTCGTCGAGAATAGCGATGGTGATGCCTTTTCCGCGCGTGTGCCGCCAGGCGCCCTCGATGTTGACATGCTGGTTGATCAGGTTGCCGTTGACGCTCGTCTGGACTAAATGCCATTGAAGCGGATGCGCGCCCTTGAAGCGGCGTTCTTGTACCAATTCAGGATGGCAGTACTCCACTTCTTTTTCGGCGAGCAGCTGCTCAGCGATCTCAAACACCTTGGTTCCCGTGCCTTCTGCAGCCTGTACGAAATAGGCATTAGGCGCAAAGGGCAACTGACTTTTGACGCTCAGTCGGTATCTGTCTAAGAGCACCTGACAGGTTTCGGGTGGTACGTTGTCGTGGAACTTGACGAAAAAGTTCTCGGTGTACAGCACGACATTTCCGCTTTCCGCGTCCTGGAAGACGCGCCCGGCAAAACGGATATTTTCATCCTGTTTGAGTATAGCACGGGCTTCGTCGCGTTTGGCCACAGGGTTGTCGTCAGCGCTCACGCGGCGCACGCTAACGCCAGCTTCAGGGAAGGCAGCAATCTCCTGGGTTTCCTTAAGCACTTCCAAGCTTTCGCGCTTGAGCGATGCTTCCTCTAACTGGCGGTTGCCTTTGGTGCGCACGACGAGCAGATCAGGGCTCTCCTCGAGCTGAAGTGTCTGACCTTTTTTGCCTTTTTTACCTCCGAATCGGACTTTATACATGAAAAATTAAAAATGGAAAGTGAAAAATTAAAAATGGAAAACGAAAAGTTTCGTCTGTTCGCGTTGGAGGGCCTGAAGTAGCGTAGCAAATATAGTATGCGGCAGATATTATGGCGAAGTTGGATGAACGACGTCGGGAGTGGATGGCTCCGTGCGTTTCATTTTCCAGCGCCGGTGTGACCAGAGCCAGTCTGTGGGTTTTTGGCGGATGATGTTTTCTAAGGCATGGGCAAAGGCCTGGGTGATTTCGCCCTCCTGGGCTTGTTCGGGCGCGTCGTTGAGGTCGGAGAAGTGCACTTCATAAAAGCCGCGGCGTATGCGCTTTACGTAAAAAAAGACAACCGGGAAGTGCATGCGGCGCGCCAGTACGTCCACGCCGGGCAGGGAGGCGGTGTCCTGGTTGAGGAAGCGCACCCAATGGGCGCCTTTTCGATTGGAGGGCGACTGGTCGGCCAAGAGAATGAATACAGCTGGGGCGTTTTGCGCCTTGCGCTGGCGCATGGCAGCAAAGGTTTCGTCCATGCTCACCATAATCATGCCCACGCGCCCGCGCGATTGGTTGACAAAGGTGTTGGTGTAGGGGTTGGAAATGGGTTTATAAACGGTGATGGTAGCGCCGTGGAAGAGCGGCGGCATGCTTACGCCGGTGTATTCCCAGTTGGCATAGTGGCCGCCGCAGAGGATAACGCTTTTGCCTGCATCCAGATGGCGGTTGACCACCTCAGGGTTCACAGGCCGGCTGCGGCGCTGGATTTCGGCCACAGGCAGGGTGTAGGACTTCAGGGTTTCGAGCATGATGTCCGTCAGATTTCGATAGGCTCCGCGCACAATGGGCGCCAGTTGGTCGAGTGTTTTGTCGGGAAACGCGCGCTGCAGGTTTTCCCACACCACGCGGCGCCGATAGCCAACGACCCGATGCAGCACGAACGCCAGCAGGTCGGACAGCCGATACAACAGCCAGAAGGGCACCCAACGGAAGAGCTCAACCGCCGCCCGCGTGAGCCAGAAAGAAAGCCGTTTCATGCCTGTAGATTACTTGCTGCGCATGCGCACGATAGGGCAGATCATTTCCTCTAAGCTGATACCGCCGTGCTGGAAGGTGTTTCGGTAGTAGTTGTAAAAGTGGTTGTAGTTGTTCGGGTAGAGGAAAAAATAATCCTCTTTGGCAAAAATGAAGGTACTGCTCAGATTGGGCCTTGGCAGGCCGGCCTGCTTAGGGTCTTTCACGGCGAGCACGTCTTTGGCCTCGTACTGCAGGTTTCGGCCCACTTTGTAGCGCAGGTTGGTGGTGGTTTCGCGGTCGCCCACTACGCGCGAGGGCGACTGGACGCGGATAGTGCCGTGGTCGGTGGTAACGAACAGCTGCACATCGCGCCCTTCAAGGCGCTGGAGGGCTGTCCAGAGCGGGCTGTGGAGAAACCACGAGCGCGTCAACGAGCGGTAGGCGCGTTCGTCGCCGGCCAGCTCTTTGAGCACTTCCATCTCGGTGCGCGCGTGCGAGAGCATGTCAATGAAGTTGTAGACAATGACCGTCAGGTCGTTGTTCAGGTAGTTGAGCATGTTGTCGAGCAGGTCTTTGCCCTGGCCGACGTTGGTAATCTTGACGTATTCCCACTTGATGCCTTTGCGAAAAACACGCTCGATTTGTTTGCCCAAGAAAAAGTCCTCAAAAAGGTTTTTGCCGCCCTCGTCAACGTCGTTCTTCCATTTGTCTGGAAAGGCGACTTCGATGTCGGCAGGCATCATGCCGGCAAAAATGGCGTTGCGGCTATACTGGGTGGCGGTAGGCAAAATGCTGTAAAAGTAGCCCTCGTGTTCGGTGCGGAACAGCTCGTTCAAGAAGGGTTCAATGACTTTCCACTGGTCGTAGCGCAGATTGTCGAGCAGCACCACGATAGTGGGCACACCTTTACCGACGTGTGGAAAGATATGTTTTCGCATCATGGAATGCGACATGACAGGGCCGACTTCTTTGTTTTTGTCCACCCAATCGAAATAGTTTTTGACCACGTATTTGCCAAATTCGATGTTGGCCTGTTGTTTTTGTTGCGCCAGAATATCGCCTACTTCTGTCTGGTTGGCGTCTAAGCGCAGCTCCCAGTAGATGATGCGCCGATAGACTTCGACCCACTCTTCGTGGTTAAGGCCGCCGGTGATTTGCATAAACATCTGGCGATAATCTTGCTGGTAGTCGAGCGCCGTCTTCTCGCGTACTAAGCGTTTATTATCTAAGATTTTCTTGAGCGTCAGCAGGATTTGGTTTGGGTTGACCGGCTTGATGAGGTAGTCTGCAATTTGCGAACCGATGGCCTCTTCCATGACGTGCTCAGCCTCGTTTTTGGTGATCATGACCACCGGTACCTGAGGGTTGATCTCTTTGATCTTAGGAAGCGTTTCCAAGCCAGTCAGGCCGGGCATGGACTCGTCTAAAAAGACTACGTCTATTTCGTTGCCCTTTTCCAAATAAATCTCAACGGCGTCGTGGCCGTTGGTGGCCGTTTCCACTTCGTACCCTCTGCTCTGCAAAAACATCAGGTGTGGTTTGAGCAGGTCAATCTCATCGTCGGCCCAAAGAATTTTGACTTTTTCCATAGATATAAGCTAGTGTCTTGTCGTTGGCGTGCGAAGGTAGCGCTATTGCGCGGTTATCTTTGCGAGGGGTAAGTCAACCGTTATGCAGCGTAAGCGGAAAATATTCAACGACCCGGTATATGGTTTCGTCTCTGTGCCCGAAGGTCTTTTGCTTGAAATTATTGACCACCCCTATTTCCAGCGATTGCGCCGCATTCGGCAGGTGGGTATGGCGCACTACGTATACCCCGGGGCGCTGCACACCCGATTTCATCATGCGCTAGGCGCTCTGCATTTAATGCAGCAGGCCATTGAAGTGTTGCGCAGCAAAGGGGCGGACATCACCGAAAAAGAAGCCGAAGCGGCCTGCGCCGCCATTTTGCTGCACGATGTTGGGCATGGGCCGTACTCGCATGCTTTGGAGCATAATCTGGTGGACGTCCATCACGAGACCCTCTCGCTGTTATTTATGCAAGCGCTTGACCGTCAGTACGGCGGGCAGTTGCGGTTGGCCATCCAAATCTTCACAGACGAGTATCCTAAGCATTTTCTGCATCAGCTGGTATCGGGTCAGCTCGACATGGACCGCATGGATTATCTCAATCGAGACAGCTTTTTCACAGGGGTTTCTGAGGGTGTCATTGGTTACGACCGCATCATCAAAATGCTTGCCGTACACGACGGCGAATTGGTGGTAGAGGAAAAGGGCATTTACAGTATCGAGAAGTTTCTCATTGCTCGTCGGCTGATGTACTGGCAGGTGTACTTGCACAAAACAAACGTTTCGGCCGAGCAGATGGCCGTGCATCTGTTGCGCCGAGCCCGGCAACTGGCTTTAGAAGGCGTTGATCTGGAGGCGTCTGAAGCGCTGCGCTGGTTCCTGTATCGGGCTCCCGACGACCGCCCTACTCCTGAGGTGCTCCTGCAGTACTTCGCTCAATTAGACGACGTGGACGTAGCGGCAGCCATCAAAGCCTGGAGCCGCCATCACGACCCTATGTTGTCGCTCTTAGCCGCTGGCCTGATCGAGCGACGACTTTTTCGCTTGGAATGGCGAACTGTACCCATAGAGGAAGGTTACATCGCCCAATTGCAAGAGGCTGCCCGAAAAACATATGGCAGTTGGGGACACCAGCTCATCTTCATCGGAGCCTCCAGCAACCGCGCCTACGACCCTTCTTCTGAGAAAATTAACATCCTTTTTAAGAGCGGGCGGGTGGCTCCCATAGACGAATGCTCGGATGTGCCGCTCTATACCCAAACAGTAACCAAGTACTTCGTCTGCTACCCTAAAAACATTCGCTTTAATACCCCCTGATTTAATTTTCATTTTTTTTTGAAAAAAATAAAAAATGTAGACTTCGTCTAAATTTTACATAACATTGATTTTCAATAAAATATAATAAAAATAAATCCAAAACATGCAAATTTGCTAATTCTTGACATTTAAAATGTTCAAGAGCACTTGCACGAAACTTAAACACGCGCTATCTTTGTGCCGTCTTAAATCAAAAAGCGCGTATACCATGACAATACTGGAGTTTAATTATCGCCTGAGCGACCTGACCAGCATGCTGCAGACGTTCGCCTATAATTTGACTAAAAATTCGGAAGAAGCTAAAGACCTCTATCAAGAGACGGCCTATCGCGCCTTGGCTAATCGCGACAAATTCCGCCCGGGTACCAACTTCAAGGCGTGGATGTTTACGATCATGAAGAATATCTTCATCAACAACTATCGTCGCAAGGTCAAGGCTAACACCATTATTGACACCACCGACAACCAGTTTTATTTGAATTCCGGCAGCCACGCTGTGGGCAATTCTGCCGAGAGTGAAATCACGCTAAAGGAGCTGAATGAACTGGTCGCCGCCTTAGACGACAACACGCGCATTCCGTTCTTGATGCACTTTGAGGGCTACAAATACCAGGAGATTGCCGATCATCTGAACTTGCCGCTGGGCACAGTCAAAAGCCGCATCTTTTTTGCGCGCAAGGAGCTCAAGGAAAAGATTTTATCCAATTACGGCTTTGACCTCGGCAGATTGGGAAAGGAGAAGGAGGACTCCCTGGAGCCAACGGACGAATTAGCGACAATCGTTGAATAAGCGTGAGAAGTGAAAGAATATGCCTAGCCCATCTGACGTAAGGTCGGATGGGCTTTTTTGTTGGGCCGACATTTCTAAAAGAGGAGGGTTCTCCTATTGACTTTTGGAAGAGAGAGCCGCTCTCGGATAAAAATGCCAATACAAAAAGGGAGGCTGCAATCAGGTGTACAGCCTCCCTTTTGTTAAGAGGACCTTTGGCGATTTCAGGATTTTAATACTGCCAGAGGTCTTGTTCGAAGTTGAAGATCGCGTTTTTGATGCGCTCCGATTCCCACAGGGCATCCGTGCCGCGCGCATAGTCTTCGATACGGCGATCGTATACGTTCGACTCCTTGATGATGAAGCTGGAGAAGTAGCGTAACTCTAAGAAGTCTTCCCAGGAGATGGTAGCGTTAGTATTGCCGCCTAAGGTGAAGACTCGATGGCGCGCCAGGAGGTTTCGCGCCTTTGGATAGTTAACCCAGAACATGGCCTTTTCGTAGCGGAAGTTGCCATCGTTGTCGCGCACATCAATGAGGGGCGCGATGCCGAGGATGCGCACCTGCATAGTGGAAGTCTCCTTATCAAAGAACCAGACTTCTTTGATACGGAAGCGCTTTACATCCGCCCAGTTGATGTCGTTGCGAACTACCTCAATTTTTTCCTCATACGTTTCGGGGTCGAACGTAACGATGGTATCGGCCTTCGACATCATAGACAGCACATCGTCGGTGCTCAAGCGCTTGGTGAACTTGTCGTCGTCGACAGAGTACACAGGCAGGTCACCCTTGACTGCTGCATCCGAGAGAATGCGGAAAAACGGTTCTTCCGGGTAAGCGAAAGGAAGGTTCATCTTTTCGCGCACGTCAATAATACGCCATACGCGCCGCTCCCATAGCATGTCACTCTCGCGCACGGGCTGATAGTCGAGCACGCGACGTTCCTTCATGGTCTCTTTTTTCACAACGTCATCGAGCGTCTCTCCAAACTCGTCCGGTTCACTGGACTCCGTGCGTACATCTCTGACCTCTCCATAGTTTTGAGCGACGGCGAGCGTGCCCACAGAGCAGAACATCAGGGCAAAAACAGCCCAACGAAGAAGAACATACATGGTTCGAGAAGATTAGAGGTGAGTGTGTTTAGTAAATTCGCCTTAAAGGTGCTCGGAATTGCACGCCTGCTGCAGCAGTGAGCTTTTCCCGGCGTGCAATTCCGAGTAAATGGATAAAATTAACGAATTTTGAAAACGAGGTCGCCCAGTTTGCGCGCGGCAACGTCGCCGGGGCACTTGGCGCGAATGTCTAAGAAATAATAGACGTCACCCGGCTCTGCGCGACGGATAAGGTCTTGCACATCCGGGTTAAAGCGAGCGCCGCTGTTGGTCTTTTCTATCACATCGGCGCGCTTTTTCTGATAGGCCACAGTGTAACCCGCCACTTCGCATTTGGCGTCGAAGTCGAAGTTTTCGAGTACAGCGGCCACACCGCCCTGGGCCTTAAACGTACCGTTCGGAATTGCGCTATCGAAGCGCTGAGCGCCCAACAACGGCACAGGGTCGGGGATGCGCTTTACCTTGTACGTGAACTTCGTCGGCGGCAATCCGCCACCCGACAGCGTGATGGTGGCCTCACCCGGCGTGGTTACGCGCACCTGGTAGTGCGAAGGACCGTCTTTGGTGAGCGTGATGCCAGCACCAGAGGCCGACACGTTCAATTCGTTGGAGGATACCCCCGAAGCCGACACAGAGATTGGGTTATCTACACCGATGTAGAAGACATTCATCTTGTCCAACTGAACGGAGGCCGAGCGGCGGCCCACTTCGTACTGGAAGTCCTTAGAGTAGGTCTTTACCTCGCCCGTCAGCGGGTTCTTAACATTGATTGTTACCTTATAGGTCTTGACCCCTGTGGAGGAAGTCATGACCTCGTACTTAGCCACGCCGTCCTTAAGCGGCAGCGAACGACCGTCCACGGAAATGCTGATATTATCCGCATTCGTGCTGTAGGCACTGAGGAAGATATCCGCTTCGTACTTCTCGCCAACAATCACATAGCCTTTTGGAGCACTGATAGCCGGCTGAAAAGCGTCGAATTTGATATCCTCACCCGCCACTTTTTTCAAGCAGTAGTTCAACACTGCCGAAGAGGAGGCCTTAGCGTCGCTCTGGATCTTGCCCAGGATAGGGAAGCATGCCGCTACAGGCATCTGGCGAAACTTGAAGTCGGCCCAGCTGGTCTTGTCCGTTTTCGCAGGCAGCGGCTCTATATCTAAGGGCATAGTGGCTGCCACCTCTGGATCATTGTCGCTGAGTTCCAGCAACTTTTGGCGCAGTTCTTTGACTTTGCGTTCAATTTCAAAACCGATACCTTCCTTGCCATCTTCACCGAGAACGAACATTCGGGTTGTAATGTCCTTGTTCCGAATGTCCTTCGGGATAGTCGGATCGTTCTTAGAAGGCCCGCCTGCTTTGTCGAACAGTCTTTTGCGAATGCCGTCAATGTACTTGGTGAACTCGTCGGTGAGGGCCAGGGCTTCTTTTGCGTTGTTGCGGTATTTTTCGTTCTCCGCTTTGCGATAAGCATCGGCTTGCTTGTTGATGCTTTCCATGATCGTCTCATTACTTTTCTCGACGATGTTGCGGCTGCCTTTCAAGCCCTTGTCGAGCGAGAAGAAGGCGTTCATCACCTCAGCCGATACGTTCAATGCGAGCAGTGCGGTCAACACCAGATACATCAGGTTGATCATCAACTGCCGCGGCTCCTTTGGTATGGACATGTTGTGTTGTCTTTAAGTGTTGTTAAACAGGAGTTTTGCAGCCAGTTTGCGCTGTTACTCAACCTTTTGTTACTGGCGACCGATATTGGCCATCGCGGCGAGCATGTTACCGTAGACGGTATTCAGAGAGCTCAGATTCTTGTTCAAGGATGCCAGCTGGTCTTTGTATTGGCGAACGTCTTCTGCCGAGCGGGCCATGTCGGCCATGGCTTCGTTCATCTTGGTGTAGAAGTTCGACATGGATTTGATCTGCTCTTGCGTGCCCGAGAAGTCCACTTCTTGCAGCGCCTTGAGTGCCGCTAAGCTTTTCGACATAGATTGCAACTCTGTGAGCATACCGCCCAGCTGGCGTTCGACGACGTCACCGTGCAGCGGCGCCACCTCGGGCATGTTCGGGTTCGGGCCAGCCGTCAGCGGTTGAATGCGAGAGTTGTAGTCATCTAAGCCGGGATACAGCTTGTGCCAGTAGTAGTCGGGTTCTGGGCCAATAACACCCAGGAAGAAGAAGATGATAGCTTCTACCGAAAGGCCGACGATAAGCATCTCGGATGCGCCTTCCCAGCTTTCCAGCTTAAAGAGGGCGCCCATGAGCACGATAGCTGCGCCCAGGCCGATGATGAAATTCTTGAAGTACTTGAAGGGTTTGGATTTGACGAAACTTTGGAAACTCATTGTTGGAAAACTTTTTAGCAGTTGAAGAAGAGTTGTTCTTGATGATTTTTGAATTCGATAGTGAAGCAGTATTGGGCACGAGGGCACCACTTCATCTAATGCGCTAAGCTATTAGCAGTCTTGCCCGAATTTAAAAGTCATTGATGGAGCGGCCCAGGAAGGTCAATACACAACGGAAGCCGATGTAGCATTTGGTAGTGTCCTGATACTCCCAGGAGCGCGTGCCGGTCTGGAGGAAGTAGGCTATATCTTTCCAGGAGCCTCCGCGGATCACCTTGCGCTTAGCGGTGATGGGGTCTTCCTCTTTAGCGTCGTAGCGAATGTCTGGGTTCAGGTCATGCATAAACGAGTAGGCATTCTCGAAGTAAGCTGTCTCCGTCCATTCCGCTACATTGCCGGCCATGCAATAGAGGCCGTAGTCATTCGGATAGTAAGCATCGGCGCGAACCGTGTACAGGCCACCGTCCTCGGGATAATTACCGCGGCCTGGCTTGAAGTTGGCCAACAGGCAACCCTTGGCGTTGCGCGTGTAATAGCTACCCCATGGGTAGGTGGCGCCTTCGCGACCGCCCCGAGCGGCGTATTCCCATTCGTGTTCGGTAGGCAGGCGGAAATCTTCCGAGTTTATCCCTGCATCTGCGCTGTAAGTGTTCCACAGCTTGGTACGCCAGTGGCAGAACGCTTTGGCCATCTTCCAGTTGACGCCCACCACAGGATAGTCGTCGAAGGCCGGGTGCCAGAAATAGTTACGCGTCATGGGTTCGTTGTACGAATAGGCGTAGTCGCGAATCCAGCACAGCGTATCTGGGTAGATCTTGACCTTCTCCTTGCGAATGTGGCTGGTCCGGCTGCTGTTGCGGTCGTGTGCAGCGCGTTGCCAATCGTACCACTGGTACTCGTAGACGAATTTACTGGCATCCAGTTCCTTGCGGCCATCGAAGCGCTCATTGGCCGGGTGGAAAAGCTCGTCTAACTCAGCAACCATTTCTTCGTCTTCCCAGTCAATTTCCTGCTCCCAGTCAATGAGCGGCTTGTCAGCATCGCCTGCATCATCCTCCAGGTAATGACCGAGCTTGTCGTGCGCCAACGAGTCGCGCACCCAATACACAAATTGGCGGTACTCGTTGTTGGTAATCTCCGTCTCGTCCATAAAGAAGCCCTGGATCGAAATGGATTTGGGCCGGGCTACCAATTGGCGGGCAAGGTCTTCATCGCCCACGCCAACATGAAGCGTACCCGATGGAACGTAAACCATGCCGTAAGGACTGATTCCTTTCCACTTCGGACGGCCTTGAACGCCAATGAGCTCGCCGGTCTCTTTGCGACCGCAGGAAGCGGCTAAAACCGCGAAGAAAAGCAGTAGCAGTAACGATTTTTGTAGTTTTTCCATGTTTAACACCCGTGTTTGCCTTGTTTTATTACTTGACTGGAAAAAAACGGTCGTAAAGGTAGAGGATTAAATTCGATGCAAAAAAACTTATCAAAATAAAATTGGCTACTCTCCGAATGCCCTACTCTCGAAGGCCGTCCTTTAACGCGATTTTAACGCCAACAAATATGTGTCTTTGTTTTTTTTGAGCATCCGGGCCCTTAAATTCCTGGGAAGCGCGGGTTGTAGATGACGGGCGGTAGGCGTCCTGCCCCCACGGGCTTCCCAAGATCGTACCGAATCAAGAGTTCGTGAGAGCCTCGATGCGCGTTTGCCAACGATGAAAGCGGGATGTCATAGGAATAGGCGAATAAAATTTTTTCCGTAATGCGAAAGCCGCCAAACAGCGCCAGCGCATCGCGCGCAGCAGAGGCGAGTCCTCTAAAAGAACTACCCGCAAAGGTATTTTCTCGCCAGCGAAATACGCCGGAAATTTCTACTTGCGTCGCCGCTGGGTCAAATTTGAGCAAAAAAGACGGCACAAAGGTCAACTGGTTGGAAACCGATATACGATAGGCGCCTGTGCCGACGTACTGAGGAACTAAGCGCACCCGAAAACGCCCCTGGTCTGTGATGCTCAAAACAGGAGCGTATGCAGGCATTAAAGCTGCTCCCAGCTCGAACTGTTGCTGACGAAAAAATATGCCCATCTCCACGGAGGGGGCGCCTCCCACCACTTTCCCCTCTGGAAACAGGGGATCGTTGTGCGTAAAACTCCCGCCTGGCTCGTACACCCCATCTGGCGTACGCACCTTATCGCCATCCAACGCATATTGGACATATCCGGCACCTACGCCCACGGACAACAATCCCGTGCGACCGATGTCTAAGTGATATGCGTAATGGAGGACTGCCCGCGTTGTGCGATGGACGCCGATTTTGTCGTTCTCGAGCCGAATACCTGCACCGCCGCGCAAAAAAGCCATCGGCACATGCGCGTCTAAGTACTGACTCTCCGGCGCACCTGCTAAACCCGACCATTGCTGGCGATAGGCTCCATGCGCCAGCAAAGTACCCGCCGTGCCTGCGTAGGCCGGATTGTAGGCATACGGATTGAGCATGTACAGGCTATATTGCGGTAGTTGCTGCCCCCACGCCGCGCAGGGCGCTATCAGCAGGAGAAACCAAAAGTAGCGTCGCCTTCTCATATTTTCATAAAAGCATTAGTGCCTCTTCCAGCGTTGACACTGGGCGCTGGCAGGCGTAGTTGCGACATACGTAATATAAGGTGTGCTCACCCGGCGCTTTGCCGCGCAGCAGTGGATTGTTATCATCCGGATGCTCCGCTGCAGCCACCACTGCGTTCCAGGTGAAATGGCGCTGAAGTTCCTGAGCCATAGACAGGGCGCCCCGCCCAACAACCGCTACCTCTGGACGCGGACGCGCCAGCAAGAGCAGCGCCAGTGCCCAACGCTCAAACGAAAGCGGATAGCGTTCTACTGCAGGTCGCATCTTTTCTACCATCTGTTCGGCGTGCTCGCGCCAGTCACCGCGATCCAGCAGGATGCCCAAGCGCTGAAGGTTGTGTGCCATAGTGCTGTTGCCCGAAGGCGTAGCATTGTCGTACAGGTCCTTTTTGCGCAAGATAACGTCTGCTTGGTCAGCGGCGGTGTAGTAAAACAAGTTTGTTTGCGCATCATAATAATAGGTGTACACCTGTTCGGTCAGGCCTTGTGCAAAATCTAAATAGCGCTGCTCAAAGGTAATGTGCCATACGTCGAGCAGGGCCGCTATGAAAAAGGCGTAGTCTTCCAGTACAGCGGCATATTGCGCCCGCCCGTCCTTCCAGCTGTGCAGCAGGCGTCCGTTTTCGTTGATGAAGTGCTGCAGTAAGAAATCCACATTGCGCACGGCAGTGTCCCGATAGTCGTCTCTTCCTAAAGCTGTATGCGCATGAGCGTAGGCCGAGGCCATGAGGGCATTCCAGCCCAACAGGATTTTGTCGTCGAGACCAGGGCGGATGCGCTGCGAGCGACGCTCGAACAGGCGCCGACGCCATTGGGCAACTTGCTGTCGCAGCGCTTCGGCATCCAGCCCATGCTGCCGGGCGTAGTCGTCTATCGGTATGGCCCGCCAAAGAATATTGGTTTCTTCCCAGTTCCCTTGCTCCGACACCCCGTATAGAGCGCAAAACAGCTCGGCATCGCTGCCGAGAACTTCTTCAATTTCGGCCTTATCCCAGACGTAAAATTTGCCCTCCTGGCCCTCCGAGTCAGCGTCTAAAGCGGAAAAAAATGCGCCTCCTGGGTGCGTCATCTCGCGGCGTACGAATTCGAGGGTCTCAGCAATGGTTTCTTCATAGCATCTTCGACGCTGTTGCGCGTGTGCGTTGTCTGTGTCTAAAAGGAGGCGACAGGCGTCGGCCAGTACGCTGACAAGCAGCGCATTATCATAAAGCATTTTTTCAAAATGCGGCACCAACCAGGCTCTATCGGTGGCATAACGAGCAAAGCCGCCGCCCAGTTGGTCGTAGATGCCGCCACAGATCATTTTATCCAAAGAGAAAAGAGCGTGCTCCAGCGCCTCTGTATTTCCGGTCAGGCGGTGGTAATACAGCAAAAAGTGCAGCGCCATCGAGGAGGGGAATTTAGGCGCCCCGCCAAAGCCACCTTCAACACGGTCAAAGTGGTCGCGCATGACGTAGTAAGCATTTTCCAACGCCGCCTGCACGGGCAACGGCGGACGAGCCAGCTCCGAGGGCAGCGGCTCGAGAAAGACATTGTCGCTGCGCTCCAGATAGGTCATTAAGCGATTGGCCTGCTCGTAAACAGCCTCACGCTTAGTTTCCCAGGCGTTGGCCATGTGTTGCAGCAGCTGCAACCACGAGGGACGATTGTACGCCGGGCGCGGCGGGAAATAGGTGCCGGCATAAAAAGGTTTGCCCTCTGGCGTTAGGAAGCAATTTAATGGCCACCCACCGCCCCCTGTCATGATCTGGCAGGCTTCCATGTAAATGGCGTCCACGTCGGGACGCTCCTCGCGATCCACTTTAATGTTGACAAAGTGCTCATTCATAAAGGCAGCCACATCAGGGTTCTCGAACGACTCGCGCTCCATCACATGGCACCAGTGGCACGTCGAGTAGCCAATGCTGACCAGAATGGGCTTGTTTTCGCGGCGCGCCCGCTCGAAGGCCTCGGGCTTCCAGGCGTACCAATCTACGGGATTGTGAGCATGCTGCTGCAGGTAGGGCGAGGACTCGTATTGGAGGCGGTTCATGTGTGCCAGCGCAATTTGGAAGCGCAAGATAGAGACAATTAGCGCTGCCGCAAGGTTTTGCTTGTCCAAAACATCTCGGTGCACGGCCATGAGCGTATTGAGCGTTAGATGATAACATTAGCCTGCAGCCTCTACTTTTGTCCGAAATTGCTTTTTATGACAACGCACGCTCTCCTGATCGCCGGCCTGCTGCTGGCAGGGAACATCGCCGCAACAGCGCAAACGCGCGTCTTTACCCGCGAAGACACCCTACGCGGCAGCGTCACGCCCGAGCGCGCCTGGTGGGATGTCACCTACTACCGCCTGAGCATCGAAACGGACTTAGACTCGCAGCGCATTCGCGGCAGCAACGAAATCCACTACCGCATCCTGAAGCCTGGGCAGGTCATGCAAATTGATCTGCAGCCACCGCTCACCTTAGAACGCGCTGAACAAGATGGCGAGGCGCTGACCTTCGAGCGCATGACCAAAAGCGTCTATCATGTGAAACTCAAAAAACCGCAAACTCCCGGCACTATCCAAAGCGTGACCCTGTGGTACCGCGGCCGCCCCCGCCGCGCGCGAAACGCTCCCTGGGACGGCGGCTTCAGCTGGGACCGCGACAGCCTGGGGCGCTCCTTTGTGGCCACCTCCTGCCAGGGCTTAGGCGCCAGCGCCTGGTGGCCCTGTAAAGACCATCCCACTGAAGAACCCGACTCACAGACCGTCATCCTGACCGTACCCATGCCCTACCACGCCGTGTCGAACGGACGCCTCCGCCAGGTAAAACAAAACGACAACGGATCGCGCACCTTCGAGTGGCACGTCCAGAACCCTATTAACAATTACGGCGTAACGCTAAATGTTGCCGTTTATGAACACTTTGCCGACACATTTCAGGGCGAAAAGGGCCTGCTTACCTTAGATTATTACGTCCTGCCCCAAAACCTCGCCAAAGCCAAAACGCAATTTCAGCAGGTGAAGGCCATGCTGCGTGCCTTCGAGTACTGGTTTGGGCCATACCCATTCTACGAAGACGGCTACAAATTGGTGGAGACTCCTTTTTTAGGTATGGAACACCAGAGCGCCATTGCCTACGGCAACAACTATCGCAACGGCTACTTGGGCCGAGACCTCTCCGGCTCCGGACACGGCAAGGGCTGGGACTATATCATTATCCACGAGTCAGGGCACGAGTGGTTTGCCAACAATATTACCTACAACGACATTGCCGACATGTGGGTCCATGAGGGCTTCACCTCCTACAGCGAGGGCCTGTTCGTCGAGTACTTCTATGGAAAACAAGCCGCCGCTGAATACCTGCGAGGGTTGCGCCGCTCCATCAGCAACAACAGCCCTGTTATTGGCCCTTACGGGGTCAACACCCGCGGCTCGCAAGACATGTACTCCAAAGGCGCCAATCTGCTTCACACCCTCCGGCAAATTGTAGACAATGACTCGCTGTGGCGCGCCGTCTTGCGCGGGCTCAACCGCGATTTCTACCACCAAACCGTCAGCAGTGCTCAGGTGGAAGCTTACATTAGCCAGCACACCGGTAAAAACTTAGAAAAAGTCTTCGACCAATATCTGCGTCATACCAGCATACCTGTGTTGGAATGCCGCATCGAAAAAAAGCAGATCACCTACCGCTGGGCCAGCTGTATTCCTGGATTTGATATGCCTGTCAAAGTGAGCCTGACGCCTGGCCGATGGACCTTCCTCTATCCGACCACAGAGTGGAAGACCATGCCTGCACGGCGGCTGAAGCCTGCGGATTTCCAGGTAGATGAAAACTTTTACATCCACGTAGATCGGGTAAGGTAGCGCTGTGCCCTGATTTCGCGCACACGTGGATGAATACCGGCGGGTAAGGCCATTTCCCGCCGACTAATATTGCTCGCGTAGCAGGCGCAGCAGCCGCTCCATTTCGCGTTTCCACGGGCTGCTGCTGCCCACGAAGTTGGTGTGCATAAAGCTGAAAATGAGCACGCGCCCGCTGCGCGCCACGAGATAGCCACTTAAGCAATGCACGCCGCTAAGGGTGCCAGTTTTGGCGAAAAGCCAGGGCACTTCGCCGGGCGCTGGAGCATACCAGTGCGCCAGTGTGCCGTCGCGCCCGCCCGCTGGAAAGAGGTCAAACAGGCGCTCGCGCGGCTGCTGGCGCCATAGCCGGGCCAACACATGAACGAGGGTTTGCGGAGAAATGAGGTTGTAGCGCGACAGCCCGGAGCCGTCCACCCACCGAGGGCGCTGCGGCAAACCCACCCAGACGCTATCTAAGAGCCAGCGGATGAGCGTATCGGTCTGGAAGACACCCCAACGCTGATCGGCGCACATGAGCAGTAGCTGCTCGGCTAAGAAATTGTCGCTCTGGTGCATGAGGCGGCGCAGTACAGTGTCTATCGGAGTGCCATACAGGGTTTTCCAGCCGTCGGTTGGCAGGTGTTGCTGCAGCGAGTCGGGCAGCCACGCGACGCTTTTGCCGAGCGTATCGGCCAGCAGCCGAGGCAGATTATTGGGAATGAACGGTGCCCAATACGTCTTTTGCCCATTGGTGGGTGGCGCAGGCAGCGTCCAGTGGTTGACCCACTCGCTGCGTTCGAGCGCTGAGCGGGCACTGTCGGCGCGGCAGCTATCGCGGAAGCGCGGTGGCCACACCTCCAGCCCACCTGATGCGCGCTGCTCGATGCGCAGCAGATGGCCATACACCGGCAAGGCGCTGCGTTCGGGCTGGAAATCCTCCGGGTAGTCGTCCCAGGCCCAGCCCGGGCCGAAGCGCTGGAGGCGTTCGGCGCGCGAGCACAACCAGAGCGGCTCTGGCCGTTGGCGCAACACCTGAAAAGGCGTTTGCCAGGCCTGAAACTGCGGATGTAAAAAGGTGGGGTCGCCCACACCGCGCACCAACAAATACCGAGTCGTGTCGTCAGGGCCGGCAGCAAAGGGGCGTATCTGAAGCGCGGGCAGCGTGTCAGGCAAGAGCTGTAAACTGGCCGCTAACGTCAAAATTTTGGTGTTAGACGCCGGTGTAAAATACGTATCGCCTCGCACGCTGACTAATAGGCGACTCGTCTCGGCGTCGAGCAAGGCGAAGCCCGTAATGCCCCGGGCAAAAACTTCCGAGCGCAGCACCTCGCGCTCGACTCGTTTTGCTCGCCGAAGCGGGCTACATGCCTGCGCCAATACGAGCGCAAACGCTAGGCACACGACTTGCCGAAGCATAGCGAACGCGGTCTACTGCAGCACCTCCAGGCGCTTGAGCGGAACCGTGCGAATAGCCTCCCGCAATAAATCCAAATCGCACCCTAAGCAAGCAGCATTAACTATGTAGCGATCAGCTACCAAGATACCCACTTCACTGCTCAAATTAGGATAGTGTTTCTCAAACCCTGGGTAACCGTCAAAGGTGATGGATTTCTCGTATCCGCGTTCGTTTTGGATGTCCACCTTCGTCCTGGCCCACTTCGATACGTTTTGCTGCATTTCGGGCCTCTGGCCTGTATCCGTAATGTGAACAACGATGGCATTGCCCTCTGGCGCCGTGTACTCCGCCCATGCAGAGTATACCAGCATGACTTCGGGCCCTCCCCGCTCGTTTTTCTCATAGGTCTTCTTGTAGCGGCCAATGCGCGCGGGCAGCAATGTGCTCAGCGGAGGCAAGTCTTTTTCTGAAAGGAGATACTGCCGCTTTTGCGCCGCCTCAACCTCAACAGGATCGTTGAAGGAAAACTTTGGGTCGTCTGCTGCAGCACGCCCAGCAGGAGCCGGGGGCGCAGAGGAAGCAGCCGATGAGGATTTTTTCTCCGATTTAGAGCCGCAAGCACTCGCCAGAAATAAGAAGAGAATTGCCCAGATGGTAATGTATCGCGTTGTCATAGAGCCGTAGTTGAAACACCGGGCAAAATTACGGCATGCTGTGCAACCCGTTCAATCGCGTACCGACCAGCCCGCGTGCTCGAAGAGAGGGCGAAAATCTGCTGGCACGAACAGGCGGTCTTCCGCATGCGGGATGCGGTAATAGTGTTCCAACGGCAACAAGTAGTTCGTACCGGGCTGGCTAAGATCAATGAGCAAGCGCGCGGGCAAACGGCGGCGGCTAATGAAGCGCAACTCGAAAGGCTCCAACAGCAGCGGGTCGCTGGGGTCGAAGACCCCCAGGCCCGCCTTCCGAGCGGCTTGCACACTCCGACGCGCCTTCTTTAGCCTAGCACTGCCTTGCACATTTTTCCAAAACTGCTCAGGACGCAGGTTCTCGTAGGCGAACGGATTAAGGCGCAAAAAAGGCTGGATATTAGGCCAGATAAAATATGGGAGCGCTGTGCCGGCGGCCAGTTGACGCTCGTTGTAGCTGAGAGCGGTGATTTGCTTTGCCTTGGCGGCATCGCTAAAATTGTGCTCGTCCGCATGCAAGTAGCCCAGCAAGCGGCCCGTAGCATCCAGAAACTCGTAGGCAAAAGCCATAAACAGGCGGTACTCTTCCAAAGGGCGATTGCTCTGCTCGAAATCCGTTTGAAGGGCGGCCTCCAGGCTACGTTCGGCGCGTTCGGCATGACGAGCATGATTATGCGCTATCTCGGCGCTATCCTGGATGCGCGCTTTCAAGTGCTCCAGCAAGTGACCAGGTAGATTCAGGTTTTTGCGCCACTTGCCCGAGGCGAAGAATTCGGCCCAACGCGGGTTTCGGAGCGCCACAAAGGCGGAAGAACCCGGCAAAGGGAAGCTGACTTCGGGCGAGTCAATGCCCAAAAAGCGCAAACCGATGTTGTCAGGCAGGCGTACGTTGATAGTATCACCGTCGTGAACGAGCTGGCGAAGGGAGCCAACACGGGAGCCGTAATAGCCTGGCACGCTGCTTCCGATTTTGAAGCCGCTACTACTCAGGCCAAGAGCAGTGTTGCTCATGGGACTTCAGCAGTTTAAAAAATGTTAGGAATGCGATCTAAAAGCAAAAAATATGCCTATTCATTAAACAACCCAAAAGTACGGCATTTAATGGCATTTAAAATAATCAAATGGCTCCAAACAGTCCAAGCATCGGAACATCGCTTTGCAGGCAGTAGAGGCGAATTGCGCAATCATTTCAGTGTTTTGCGAGCCGCAATGCGGGCATTGCAGGATGCGCGGCTGCCCCAGCAAGGCTTGCTTGTCGGCAGTGGCCTCGGCAGGTGGCGCAATGCCGAAGGCTCGGAGTTTTTCGCGGCCCTCCGGGCTGAGCCAGTCAGTTGTCCAGGCAGGGGCGAGCACAGTAGTTACCCGTACGCGTTCGAATCCACCGTCTTGCAGGGCAGCCCGAATGTTGACCTCAATGGCGTTCATAGCCGGGCAGCCGCTGTACGTAGGCGTGATGACGACCTCAAGGGTTTGCTCTTCGTCGAGCCAACGCACGTCTCGAAGAATACCCAAATCAGCAACCGTGAGTACAGGTATTTCGGGGTCGCACACGCTGTCTAAGAGGCGGCGAGCAGTCGCGATGCGTTCGGCAGCAGAAATAGAGGTGAGGGTCATGACACTGTCAGTTATTGCACCTTGAGCCATCGGCTGGGATTGAGGCGCTGGGTTTGGTACCATACCTCGAAGTGAAGTTCAGCAGCGTTAGAGATGGGGTTTGTGTAAACGCGCCCCATGACCTGGCCAGCTTTCACGCGGGCACCTTTGGATAAGCTAACCTCACTGAGATTGCTATAAACGGTGTAGAAGTCGCCGTGTTGAAGAATAATTGTGTTCTCGTGTCCGGGCACGTACTGAATGCCGGACACGATGCCGTCGCACACAGCCTTCACAGGCGCGCGCTCGTCGGTGCGGATATCAATGCCTTTGTTGTCAATTTCAATATTGGCCAGGGTAGGGTGTTTTTGGCGGCCAAATCGGCGCGAGACATAGCCGTTTTGCACGGGCCAGGGCAGGCGTCCGCGGTTTTGGCGAAAGCTGGTAGTAGCCGCATCTTCTTTGGCTGCGGGGGCAGGAACATCCTCTGCAGTGGCAGGCGCAGACTCGACTGTGGCAGGAGGAGCCGATGCCATCACTTCCTCTCTTCGGGCGGCCTGTTTGCGTACTTCTTCCTGGATGATGCGCTCAATTGCGGCGTTGAGGGCTTCGTGTTGGGCTTGCTGTTTTTTCAGGTCTGTGCGCAAACGCTCTTCATCTGCTTTAAGTGTTCGCAACAGGCGTTCTTTTTCCTGCAGCTCGGCTTCCAGCATTTGGCGCTGTTGCTGAAGCGACTGGAGCAGTTCCGTTTGTTGAAGGCGAGTGCTCTCCAACGTAGCGGTGCGTATCTGAAGCGCTTGTTGCGTTTGGACGATGGCATCGGCCTGCGTCTTTCGGAAGCGATCGTACTTGAGCAAAAAGAGCCAACGCCGAAATGCTTGATTAAGATTGTCAGCCGAAAGAATAAACAGCAGCGGGTTGGTTAGCGACTTGCGCCGATAGGCCTGGCGTATGGTGCGAGCATAGTCGGCCCGCATGATTTGTATATCCTGCTCTAAGGAGGCAACTACGGCCGTATTGCGCGTGATGGCGCTTTGAGCGGCGGCGATTTCGGCGGTTAGCGTCTGGATGAGGCGTTCGCGGCGTTCAATCTGCTTTTGCAGGGTGGTGTAGCGGTCTAATGCAGCAGCTTTATCGCGGCTGGTCTTTTCCAGCAAGTTATTGGTTACAGAGATTTCGCGCAGGATGCGCTTGCGTTTTTCCTCCAGCTCCTGCCGATTTTGGGCCGTTGCCGATGAAAACACACAGAACAGCATGCCTCCTACAACGACTAAGCGAAAGGCGCTACGGCAGGCGGTGGTAATGGTCAGGGATGTCAAAGCGGAAAGATTTGTCAACGTTGACCTCGATGTGGGTGAAATCAATATCGGCGCGGAAATAACCGCTTTCTGGGCTGAAGAGTTCGAGGCGGCGAAAATACGGAAAAAAGGCGCCTACTCGCGGCAACTTTTGGTAACGCGCGTACGTCTGCGAGAGCCATTGTCCTTCGGCAGGCTGAAGGAACGTGCTCTGACGCAGCCAGAAGGCGCCTTCTTCAATGCGGTAGTCCAGCAAAAAGCGACCATCGGCGCCACTCAAACGGTGCAACGAGTCTTTGATATCGGCTTGAAAGGCCACCATGTCGGGCAGCCATGCCTCTGCTAACAAGAGGTGCTGTAAGATGGGCAGTCCCTCGGGTAGATGATAGCGCTGCTGAAATTCCTGACGCGAAGCCGCCAGCACTGTTTTATCTACGCGGTTGAGCAAGAAAAAGGAGTCGGGTGTGATAAGGGCGCGCGAAACTTCCATGCCGAACTTCTTGATATTGAGCCACAGGACGCTGTCGCGCACCCAGATGAGGTTGGCGCTGGCGTCGGCGGCCACATCCTCACCCTCTACGTAAAGTCGCGCATGCGCTGCCAGCGTACGCACCTGCACAGAGCGTTTTTCCTGCACTCGCTTCTTAAGTGCGTCGGCGGCCATAGGCGCCGTAGCGGGCGTGATACGCTCTTCAGCCAAAGATTTTCGCCGACAAGCAGAACCCGTCAGCGCAAGCGCCAAAAGCGCCAGTACTGTCAGCGTCCAAAAGCGTTCAAAAGTCATCATCGTTCGGGTCTATTTCCATGCGTGCGGCATTCAGCTCTGCCCAGGCGTGCAGGTCGCCCGCTTGCTTAGCGGCGTGCATGCCGGTGCGATAGGCTTCGATGGCATCCTGCGGACGACCTGAGCGTTCGTAGAGCCGCCCAAGGTGGTAATACAGACCCACGTAGGCCGGGTCAGTTTGGCGCAAACGCTCGTACCACGCGAGCGCCTCGGCATCGTTGCCTGCTTTTTCGTGCTCTTTGGCAATAGCAAAAAGCAAAAAAGCATCGGTCGAATTCGCCTCCCAAAGGGCCATTAGTTGCTGCAAACGCGAACTCATGCGCACTTGAACGAAACGAGTAGGTATTTGTTGATGAGGCGCCAAAGGTACAATGCCCCGCCCTTTGCTACCTTTGCCGCGCCTCTGAGCATAGGTAGCTGTAAAAACGGCTCAAGCTTCAGCTTTCCACTTCTTTTGATGATTTCCGGAGTCAGTCATGAAATTTCTCGTTTGCATCAGCCAGACGCCTGACACCACCGCCCGCGTTGCTTTTACGCCCGACGGTAAAGCCTATGACGGCACTGGCGTTACGTTTATCATGAATCCCTACGACGAATGGTATGCCTTAGTGCGCGCCTGCGAGCTGCGCGAAGCTTTAGGCGGTACCGTGGTGGCCCTAAACGTGGGCCCGGCGGCCAACGAAACGACCATCCGCAAAGCTTTGGCCATCGGCGCAGACGAAGCCGTCCGCATTGACGCTGAGCCCACCTCCTCGGCCTTTACCGCCCGACAAATTGCTGAGTACGCTCGCTCCGAAAACTTTGACCTCATATTTCTGGGCAAAGAAACCATTGACTACAACGGTGCCGAAGTAGGCGCCATGGTTGCTGAGTACTTAGACCTCCCCTACATCGCTTTTGCCAGCAAACTCGACTTAGAGGGCAACCGGGCCGTGGTGGAGCGCGACATTGAAGGCGGCGTTGAGGTGGTGGAAGTAGACCTTCCCTTCGTCGTCAGCGCCGCTAAGGGCATGGCCGAGCAGCGCATTCCCAACATGCGCGGCATTATGATGGCGCGCACTAAGCCGCTCAAGGTTGTGCCGCCCGTACCTGTTGAGGAACCGGTGCAGGTGGTGAAATTCACCCTCCCTCCACCCAAAGCGGGGGTTAAACTGGTCAATCCGGAGGATATGGACGAATTGGTGCGCCTCCTGCACGAAGAAGCCAAGGTCATTTGAAAACACACTTATTTTATTTTTTATTCTTCCAGCCTTTTCGTTTTTTATAAAATATGGTTCTGGTATATGCTGAAAGCCCGCGCGGGCAGTTCAAGAAAGCCGCTTTTGAGGCTGTAACTTTTGGGAAAAAATTGGCCGACCAAATGGGGTGTCCCTGTGCGGCTGTTGTGTTAGGCCCTGTACAGGGCGACCCGGGTGAGTTGGGCCGCTACGGTGCGTCGCGGGTGCTGCAGGTATCGGACGATGCGCTCCAGACGTTGGACTCGCAGTCATACACTCAGGTACTGGCTGAGGTAGCCCGCCAAGTAGGTGCTGAGGTAGTGGTCATGAGCCACACCTCCACAGGCAAGACGCTGGCGGGTCGGGTAGCCGTACGGCTGAAGGCCGGTCTAGTGTCGGGTGTCAGCGGTGTATCGGAGGTGAGCGGCGACGGTCGTTTGGTGGTGCGTAAGTCCGTTTTTTCGGGCAAGGCCACAGCAGAATATGCCATCATTAGCCCGATAAAGGTATTGTCGTTGATGGGTAATGCGATACGTCCGGAAGTCGAGGGTCAAGCGGTTCCGGTAGAGGCCCTTTCGGTGGCCGTGCCGGCCCCGCGCGTGCGCGTGCGCGAGGTGCGCACGGTTGAAGGGCGCGTTCCGTTGCCCGAAGCCGAGGTAGTAGTATCAGCAGGGCGTGGCATGAAAGACCCCTCCAACTGGGGCATCGTTGAGGAGCTGGCCGATGTACTGGGTGCCACAACCGCTTGCTCGCGCCCAGTAGCCGACAGCCATTGGAGACCGCACCACGAACACGTTGGGCAGACCGGCATTGCCATACGCCCAAACCTCTACATCGCCATAGGCATCAGCGGCGCCATCCAGCATCTGGCCGGCGTTAACAACTCCAAGGTCATCGTGGTCATCAACAAAGACCCAGAAGCGCCCTTCTTTAAAGCTGCTGACTACGGCGTAGTGGGCGACCTCTTTGAAGTAGTGCCGCGACTGACCGAGTCTATTCGAAAATTCAAAGCCGCACAGTAACAGGCTGTGTAGAAAAAACTGCGTATCTGGGCTAACTTTGCTGCCGCTAAAACCCCATCTGCTTATTTCTAACCGAACCTATCCATCTGGCTATGAATCGCGTCGAACTGGAAATTGTCAACCTGTCTAATAGCGTATCCCAGGCGCAGAACTATGCCGTTGTGCTCAAAGAACGCCGCGGCCACCGCCGCCTACCTATCGTTATCGGAAGCTGCGAGGCGCATTCCATCGCTATCGCTATGGAGCGCATGTATCCGGGCCGTCCCCTGACGCACGACCTCTTCAAAAATGCGCTGGAGACTTTCCACATCGAACTGCGCGAAGTAGTCATCAACAACCTCTTAGACGGCGTCTTCTACGCGCGGCTGGTGTGTGTACACCAAGGAGAAGTCTTTGAAATTGACTCCCGCACCTCCGACGCCCTCGCCTTAGCGGTGCGCTTCGAGTGCCCCATCTACACCTACGAATTTATCTTAGACGCTGCTGGCATCGTCTTCCCGGAAATGGAAGAAGAGGAAGACGAACCGCAAGCACAGGTCTCTCAGCGCGGCCCTGGGTCTTCGGCCCCAGCCGGACGGATCAACCTGAATGCCTTAGAGAGCTATAGCGACGACGACCTAGAGCGGTATCTTAAGGAGATGATTGAACGCGAAGACTATGAAGCTGCTGCTCGAGTACGGGACGAATTGCGCCGACGCAAAACGTCCTAAACCCGCTCTGACCCTCCGAATTTCTACCCGACGCTAACTCCCCTGCAACATGGACAGAAATACGTGGATAGGCCTGGCTATAGCGGCATTTGCTGTGGCCTTTGTGTTTTCTTTTCCCAAAAATACGGCAGTAGAAGACCTTGAAGCGCAAACCATGGCCATCCACGATAAAGCCATGGCCGAAATGGCCGAAATGAATCGCCTTGGCCGCGCTCTGAAACGCCTCAAGGCCGAACTACCCGACCAATCGCCCCGTGCTGACTCCCTGCAGCTCATTTTGTACCAGATGAAAAAAGCAGAGGATGACATGTACACGTGGATGCGCCAATACAATCCCCCCCCGAAAGGCCACCCTCAGGAGGAGGCGCTCCAATACTTAGAGGAGCAAAAGCGCCTCATCAGCCAAAACCAACAGGACATCCGCGCCGCCTGCGATGCAGCCCGGCAGATACTGCAACAACAATAAACCGCTGTTGACACTTCCGGCAAGAGAAAATAAGCACAATACTTCCGAGAATTACGATATGAGTCGCTCTATCGTGTTTTTTGCGCTACTTATCTCGGCTGTTATGGCCTGCCAGCAAAACCCACGCCGGCTGCCCATTCTGGGCGAACGCGACGTGGTGAATGGCGATACCGTTTACCCTACCATTCCCGATTTTTCCTTCATTGACCAGGACAGCCAGCAGGTAACGAACGAGACCTTTCAGGGCAAGATTTATATTGCCGATTTCTTTTTCATCCACTGCCCTACCATTTGCCCGAAGGTGAAAGCCAACGCCTTGCGCATTTACCAGAAATACCGCGACGACGACCGCGTAATGCTGCTGTCGCATTCCATAGACACTAAAAACGATACGGTGGCGGCACTTAGGCGGTATGCCCAAAAACTGGGCATTGACGCACGCCGTTGGAAATTAGTAACGGGCGAGCACGACGCCATCTACGGCATTGCTGACGATTACTTCAGCGTAGCCGTGGAAAATCCGGACGCTCCTGGCGGCTTCGACCACAGCGGCCGGCTAATCCTGGTGGACACCAACCGCCACGTCCGCTCCTTTTGCGATGGCACAGACGCGCGCGACGTAGATCGCTTCATGGAAGATATAGATGCGCTGCTGGAGGAACAATTCGGCTCAAGCGCTACGCGGCGCGTTCAATAACGGATTATGATACCTGCTGGAGTTGCGAAACGATTTTTTTATGCAGCGTTTGCTGCACTAACGATGGCGGGTGTTGCTCCTGCTCAAGTGTTCATGCGGTCGCCGCAAGTAGCGCCGGCGCTGGGTTCAGGCAGCGCTATGGTTGCTTATCCGTCGTTGCGGGCGGGCGTCGGTCAGGAGGCGGCGCTGGGGCTGGGCGAAGGATCGGGCGCATGGGCCGGTGCTACCCTACCCTATGGGCTGTCGGGCTGGCAGGCGGTGCGCATACAGGCGGCGGTACAGACGAGCAAGCGCGACGGTTTTGGGCTGGACGTAGCCCATTCCGGCATCGAGGCGTACGGCGAGCAGCACCTGCGTCTGATGTACGGGCGGCGTTTGAGCCGCGCGCTGCTGATAGGCGGCGGGGCAGATGTGTTGCGCGTATCGGCCCGCGAATATGGGCAGGCCACGGCGCTGACGTTCAGCCTGAGCGCCTTAGCCAACCCGATACCCAAGGTCTGGCTTGGCGCACAGGTCTATAACCCTATTCAGGTCGAAGTAAGCGGCGCGCCCATACCTGCCGTGCTTCGCTTAGGCGCTGCCTGGCAAGCCTCCCGCACATTTACTGCCTCAGCAGAGATAGAAAAGGACTTAGAACGGCCCGCACAAACCCGCGTAGGTATGGCCTACCATCCACTTTCTGCGCTGACGCTGCGCATGGGTATGCGCGCTGAGCCATTGCGCTTTACTGTAGGTGCTGACGTGCAATTGACACGCGAACTGGCGCTGGCCTCCGCTGCAGAGTGGCACACGGCTTTGGGCATCACACCGGCCTTGGCGTTAGTGTGGCGGCGGGTGAAAACGGCAACGGATTAGAGCACAATTTCGCGCTTCCAGGCCGATGCTGGCGTCTGGTACATTTGCCAAAACAAGTCGGCAATATGGTCAGGGTCGTACTTCGTACCCGGCTGCACCATACCGCAGACGGTAATGGTGCCCACGCGAATGCCGTGAGGCGCGCACTCTTCGGCCAAGCACAGGGCCAGATTGCGCACACCGGCTTTGCCTATACTGAGCGAGGCCAGCTCCGCTGGCGCTTTCAGTGCAGAACCGCCACCCGTGATAAATACTGTGCCGCCGCCGCGCTCCTTCATACGCGGCACAAAGGTCTGAGCCGCCAGCAGGGCGCCCACTACGTTGATGCGGAAATCGCTGTGAAACACCGGCAGAGAAATGGCCGTCGGTGGCGCCGGATTGAAGGCGCTGGCGTTGTAGTGGAGTATGTCCAAATCCGGGTGTTCAGCGGCCAATCGCCGCAAAAGCGACGAAAAGGCCTCCTCGTCGGCAATGTCGCAGGCGTAACCGCGGCTGCGGATGCCTTCCTGGGCCAGAGTCTGCTCGAATGCCTGCAACTTTTCGGCATTGCGCGCCACCAAAAACGCCTCGAAGCCCTCGCGGCCAAAGCGCCTCACCACAGACAGCCCTATGCCTGGCCCCATTCCAATGAGTAATAATTTCATACTAAAAAATGCTTCAGGTTGGGTTTGTTCTTTGGCGGCTAAAGTTCTGGCTTGCCTGTCAATTCGGCTGCAAAATTTCTCAGCCGCAGCCTACCCGAACAAGACGACCAACTGAAGCGCCAACCTATACCCATTTTTTACGTGAAGCCGGGCGCCCAGATATTTTTTCGGCTACTTTCGACACAAAAAAAGGAATGCCACCGC
Source organism: Saprospiraceae bacterium (assembly GCA_025056735.1). Classification (GTDB taxonomy): domain Bacteria; phylum Bacteroidota; class Bacteroidia; order Chitinophagales; family Saprospiraceae; genus M3007. The sequence continues at coordinate 15,118 of JANWVR010000030.1, read as the reverse complement.
ACACAAGCACCGAGCGCCGTATCTTTGCGGGCAGTTAACCATTTTCTCTCACCTCTTTTCCATTTTTCCTTTTCCATGGTTGTAGAAAAAGACAAAGCGGTGTTCGTTCACTACACTCTTAAGGAGAACGACGCCAACGGCGAAATCATTGAGTCCACACACGGCGAGGAGCCGCTTGGATTCATATACGGCATTGGTCAAATGCTCCCGGATTTTGAGGCTAACCTCGAAGGGCTGAAGGTCGGTGATACGTTTTCTTTCACCATTAAAGCCGCGAACGCTTATGGCGAGCGCGATGAGACTGCTATTGTGGAAGTGCCCAAGCACATTTTTGAGACCGATGGCGTTATTCCTGATGGTCTGCTCGAAGTAGGCAACATTCTGCCGCTGACCGACCAGAACGGCAATCACTACCAGGGCATCGTGCACTGGGTGGGGCTGGAGTCGGTAAAGATTGATTTCAACCATCCCATGGCGGGGGTTGACCTGCACTTCACAGGGCACATCGAAAGCATCCGCGACGCTGAGCCGGACGAGCTTGACCACGGGCATATCCACGGCGACGGATACTTCGACCATTGATAGGGCTGTGTAATCTTTTCAAAGCATTTCGGCCGTTGCTCGGTTTTCGCACAAGATGTCGAGCAACGGCTTTTTTCTCCGCAGAGACTATTGCGGCATGCCGCAGCCTCAGGGTGTAGTATGTCGGTAGTCCTCCACTCTTCTGGCTCCATCCTCCTAACTGGCTGAGTCAAAGAAAACAGCCTTTAATTTTCAGGGTTTTACACGGCCAATCAATCCAGAGGAGAAGTGAGCCCTTATTTTTGCTGAAAGGTAAAGGTGTAATTGGCCCAAAAATTCCAGACCATGACTACACCGGTGGCAATAATTTTGGCCAGATAGAAGCCCACGCCTGCCTGTTCGTGGAGGAGGTAAAGGATGGCATTATTCAGCCCCAACCCGATAAGCGAGGCGATGAGGAATTTGGAGAACTGGGCCGCTACACGGGGGTCGCGGCTGCGGAACGTCCAGGCGCGGTTGAGCACATAGTTGCTCACTACGGCGCATAGGAAGCCCGAGCTGTTGGCGACATATTGATTGACGCCCAAGACTTCCCGGAACAGGCCTGTAACGCCGAAGTCCACAAAGACACCGGAAGCGCCGACTAATCCGAATTTGATGAATTTCTGAAGTAAGTCGCTTTTCATGAAACGCTACTTGTTTGCGGATTGGCGCCGGAAAGGTAGGCACAGTTGGGCGGTGAGCAATAGCCAGATGAAAATACAAGGCACAGCTTTGAGGACGTAGGGCTGCACTACCGTTGTGCGCACCACTGGCGGGAACAGATCAGAGGGTGAAAGGGATGCCATCACAAACGCCACCCACAGCAGCGCCTGCATCCAGCGCGTGGGGCGCAGCGTGCTCCAATACCAAACAGCTACGCCACAAAGGGCGATGATAAAAGTTGGCGACTCGGCTTTGTGGTTGAAGAGCACCATCCATAAGAGTGCCGAAGCCCACAGGTAAGCGCGATCTTGCGCTGGCGGCAGCCCATCGGCGCCGCGACGACGCCACACGGCCCAAGCGCTAAACAGTAACAGCGCCAGCCCTACCAGCACCACCGCTAACTTGGGCGGCTGCCAGCCAAACCACGCCTGGAGCCAGCCCATGAGCGACAAACCCACCGACGCTTCGTGGTCGGCGCGCAGCAACGCTATCCACCACTCGTACACGCGCACCAACTGCTCAGGGCTAACCACAGCCAACGGCAACGCCAGCAGCACAACCGTCCAGGCACTCCCCCACCCTATCAGCGCGCTGCGGTACGGATAGACGAGCGCCGGAACAGCTGCCAAAAAGCCAAAAATTTTTAGGAAGCCGCCTGCCGCCGCCCAGCCTGCTGCCTGCCATGCGCTGCCGTGCTCTATGGATATCCAGGTCAGGAGTACAAAGGCTGCCATCAGGCCATTGCTCTGGCTGTTTTGCAGGGAAATGAGCAATTCCAACAGCACAAACCAGCCCACCCAGCAGCGCCGCTGCCCATCGAGTACAGGTAAATGCAAAATGGCCCACAGCAAGGGCAGAGCATTCAGCAGGTTCCAAAGCGTCAAACCTACTGCGTCGGGCAGCAGGCTGAAAGGTCCCATAACCACAGCAAACGCCGGGCTGTACTTGTACAAATCCCACTGCTCAGCCGGGTAGGGTGCATATGGGTTGAGTCCTTGCGCCAAATGGGCAAAAGCATTGCGGAAGATGACATAGTTCTCGTAGGGTGTGTAGCCGCTTTTGGCCGAGCGCAACCACAGGCTTTGCACGCTGGCTATGAGGGCCGCCATCGTATAAGCCACCCAAAGCGCTGTAGGGTGGGTCCAGAGGTGTCGGAGCGGCATGGTTTAAAAATAAGGACGCAGTTTTTCCAACAACAATTCCGGAGCCGGCACCACCTTTTTCTCCCTGGCGTCAAAGAAGCACAGGCGCACTGCGCCGGCATTGACGGTCTCACCCTGCTCGTTGAGGATGTCGGTGTGGAAAGTGATATGTGTATCGGGCAAGTGGCGTATTTCGGTGTGAATGGTCAGCAGGTCGTCATAATGGGCTGGGCGCACGAAGCGCATTTGTAGGCTCACTACGGGCAGCCAGATGCCGTGTACGTCCTCTAACTCTTTGTAACTAAGGCCCAAGGAGCGTATAGTTTCTACACGGCCTACCTCGTAGTAGTCGGCATAGCGGCCGTAATAGAGGTAGCCCATCTGGTCGGTCTCGCCGTAGCGAACGCGGAGCTGATAATCGAAGCTGTACACTGAACAACGACGACGGGGTTAAGCAGGCGCCACCTCTTCGCGCTCGATAGGGCAGGTCATGCAGTGGCTGCCGCCGCGCGCGCGGGAGAGCTCATAGGAGGGTATGGTGATAATGGTGTTTTCGACCTGTTCCGGATTTATTTTTCCGTTATCAATGTCGCGCAGGAGTTTCTCTGCGCCCACCACCTTGTAGCCGAACGACTTGAAAGCACGCTCAGTGATAGGGTTCCGGTCGTAGGTGATGGCTACACCAGGTTTGAGGGCTACTAAGTTGCAGCCGTCGGTCCATTGTTCGCGTTCCTGGTAAGGGCTTTCGCCTTGGCCGGCCCAAATGAATTCCATCTTTGGGTCTATTTCGGCCAGCAAAAAATCTTTCAGGCTGGGATACTCCACTTCTTCGCCCGTATGGCGATGCACGTCCACATAAGAGCCGAGACCGTCTTGCACAATAGGCTTATAGGCGACTATGTGGTGATGGTTAATTTGCGTGAATACGGTATCAATGTGCATGTAAGTGCGCTCAGCCGGAATGTTGACCTGTACGATATTTTTAATAATGCCGCGGTCAAATAGAGTTTCTTTGAGCAGTTGGAAGGCGTAGTTGTTGGTGCGCTCCGAGCAGCCAATAAGCAGATAGTCCTGGTTGATGACCATCACATCGCCGCCTTCAATACTGACCGTTTCGCCCTTTTTGGAGGGAGGGAATTTATCCACGCGGTTGAGGTTAATGGTTTTACCATCGGCTTTTAAGCGGCGGAATACGGGGTGGCTGCTAAAGATGAGGCGCGTGAGGAAGTTTTCGCGGAAGCGGGCCGATTTGTTGGCCTTAGTGATAATGACGTAGTCCTTGATGGTAACGGCAATGTCGCGCGTGAAGATGAGATTGGGTATAGGGTCGAAGAGGATGCGGTCTTCCGGCTCTAAATAGCCGGTGATGAGCGTATCGGCCAATTGCTCGGGCGAGAGGCCGGCTAAGCGCGGGATGAATGAGTAAGGCAGCTCCTCGAAGTCGGTAATTTTATTAATGACCTCGTACTTACTTTCTTCATCGCGGGTACTTTCAGCCAGCAAATCGCGGACTTCGAGGACATTTTCTTTGCCCAGAAAGGCGCGCAACACATCGGTGAAGATGTCGTGCTCCTCCTGCATGTTGGGCAGGTGTACGATGTCGTCGAAGAGCAGTTCGCCCGCTCGTTTTGGGGTGATACGCGCAATGCCTTCGTCGGGACGGTGCACGATGACTTTTTTGAGGCGACCAATTTCGGAGTCTACGTATATGCGGCTGTTGATATCCATAGCTATGGTAGGTATTATTTGTGTTTTATCTCGGTAAAAGCCGCGCAAAGGTAGGGAGCCCTCAGCAGCAGTACAGGGGGGTTGGGTTAGAGCTGGAGTAAAAATTTGCATTCGCCAGCCCCTGGGCATACAGCGAGAGGAATGGCGGGTCTTTTGCCCGGTGTGCTCTGCTGTTTTGTCTTTCACACTATCTCAGCTACGCGCTGTCGGTGTTGCTCTGCTGCTCGGAGTACCTGATAGGCCAGTCGGAGTGCTTCCACGCCTTCGCGCAGCGTAACGGGCGGCGGTGTACTGGTCTGAATGCTGTGGGCAAAGGTTTCCAGCTCGGTTTGGATGGCATTGATAGGCGCTATTTCGGGGGAATGCAGGTGGAGCCATTTTTTGCCCTGAGTTGGGCTTTCCCATTCTAAGAGTTGTTCGGCAGGAGGCAGGTTGGGCGCGTGCGCGTCGAAGAGACGGATAACCTGGGCTTTTTTATCCAGAAAGTCGAGGCTGATGTAGGCATCGGGCTGGAAGAGGCGCATTTTGCGCATTTGCTTGAGCGAGATTCGACTGGCTGTGAGGTTGGCGACACAGCCGTTGGCGAACTCGATACGGGCGTTGGCGATATCGAGCGTGTGACTAAGCACGGCTACGCCGCTGGCGCTGACGCGACGCACGGGCGACTGTACTAAGTGAAGCACTAAATCGAGGTCGTGGATCATCAGGTCCAGGATGACAGCCACCTCAGCCCCGCGGGGCTGAAAAGCAGCTAATCGGTGGCATTCGATAAACATAGGGCGGAGACTCATGCCCTTCAGGGCCAGATAAGCCGGGTTGAAGCGCTCAACGTGACCTACCTGTACGACGACGCCGTACTGCCTGGCTAATTGAAGCAGGCGCATGCCCTGTCGAACAGTTTGAGTGGCGGGCTTTTCCAGAAAGACGTGTTTTCCGGCGCGGATGGCCTGGGCAGCCAGGGCATAGTGGCTGGGCGTAGGAGTTACAATATCCACGGCATCCACATCGCGCAGCAGGGCAGCGTAGGAAGGATAACGACGCACGCCTGTGGCGGCGGCAATTTCTGCAGCACGAGCGTCGTTGGAGTCATAAAAGCCAACCACATCCCAGGCGGGCACGGCTAAGGCGCATTTGAGGTGGATGTTGCCCAGGTACCCGACCCCCGCGAGGCCTAATTTGAGTGGTTGCATGCGATTTTATCGGTAATACATCAACACGGCGCCGAAGACTGTGATCAGCACAATGAGCACCGTTGCCATTCGGATAGTATAGTGAATGTGTTGGACAAAAGCCTCAATCTCTCGACGGCAGTGTGGATAGCGCGGCAGGATTTCTTCTTCTAATCGGCGGCGATTGAACACGTGGGCAGCGCCAAACTGAACGCGGTTGCGCACTAAGATGCCGTAGGTCTTCAGCACTTTAGCGCGGAAATAAACGTTGACAAACAGCATGGCCACAAACAGCCCAATGATGATGCTGACCAATAGCGTGTACATGCGGCAAAGATACATCTGTCTTCTGGGCGTCCTTGCGCACGCGACTTTTCCCGATACCTTTGGCGCACCATTTAGTGCACGTAGAGCGGGATTCAGCGTTTCAGTCTTATCTTTAAAATCTTTTCACTTTTTTAACCCACGTTCTTTTATGACTCGTTTGTTATCCATTGCCATACTGGCCAGCCTATGGCTGTTGGGCTGCCAGCCCGCCGAAGACACTTCTTGGACGGCGTTCAAAAAATGCGGCGCCAGTACCTGCGTATCCGAGGCGTTAGCCGTCAAAGCGGCTTTTCTCAAAAACCCGAAAGGGCTGATGCAGGATTTTCTGAGAACCTACGAGGCAGGTGAAGACCATCTTGTTGGCTGGCTTTATCTACTGCGCGACAGTGTGCTGACCAATCCGCAAGCGGGCACCTACGAGGAGCGTGTGGGCTGGCGCGATGAGGTGCTCAATGCTGCTCAGCCCTACGTAGACGACCCGAAGTTGGGCGAAATCGCCCGCGTAATCATGGAAAACTTAGAGGCTATTGCCTTTGCCGACGAGGTAGAAGAGGAGCCGCTGGTGGTTGAAAACCTCGTTTTCACAGGCACTTATACCTTAGACGGTGGCGATGGGAGTACAGGCGAGCTAGCTGTCAGCGAGCAGGATGGCAATACGCTGCGTTTTCGCCTGCAGGCTGTAGGGGCAGCACCGGCGCGAAACCAGGGCCAGCTGACCGGCGTTGCTACGCTGGTATCCGTGACTGAAGCGCGTTTCTCTACTCAGGAGTTTGGCAGCGAATGTATGCTTCTGCTGCGCTGGTCGAGCAACGGTGTCGAGGTCGTTACCGAAAAAGGCGACCCAGCTGCCTGCGGGTTAGGCGCAGGCGTGATACCCGATGGCGTCTATGCGCGTAAAGACTATAAAGACCCTTTCCTGAGCGCTGCTGACGCCAAAAAGGCCGCTCTTTTACAGGGTGAATGGATATCTGCTGACGACCCAAAGGCGGCCATTCGCATTGCCGAAGGTCGTCTCTTCCAGCTTTATGATGGCGCAGAGGTGGAGCCGCCTGTGCGCTGTCTGTACTTCCCGAAGTGCCCGTCCGGCTGTCTGCCTGTTGCCACTACGCCTTGCCTGAAAGTCATCGGACAAGACGAGGTCTGCTACACCATCGTTAAAGCCGACGGTAAGACTCTGGCCCTTTCCCTTATCGGTGGCACAGGCAATACGAACCGATACGTGCGAAAAAAATAAGTCTATCCGCATGCTGTTCCTATGGGCCGAGAACTTCCGGTGACCGCGGTCTCCTGCGGTAATCTATTGTGTCTCGGCTCACATAGGACGCAGAAAAGCGCTGGGAGAAGGACCATTTTTATCGAAAAGTGCCTCCCTATCAAGGGGCAACGAACCTGCGTGAGAGCAATTATTCGGTACAGGGCCAGAGTGAGCACAAGTGTGCATACTCTCGGGCCCGTGCCATGAAAACCGGCGACTAAACTTTTGCGTATTCAGTACTGCTCCTACTATTGGTGGCGACAAAGCCTATTCAGGCACATCGGGAACCAACTGAAAGGACTGCATCTTTCGCCATAACGTGGGCGTTTATGCGAAAAAACAGACTTCGATGGTGAGGGTAATGCTTTACCCCAAAATGATGAGGGGAATTGCCTGGGCCGTTTGGCTGCTTTGGGGAGTATGGGAGACGCCGCCAGCGTGCGCCCAGAGCGCCAACGGCGAGCGCATTGGGGTGCGTATTGACACCATCATCTTGGAAGGCAATAAGCGCACACGCCCGGAGCTCATCCTGCGCGAGCTGGAGTTTCGGGCAGGCGACACGCTGGACTTAGCCACGCTGGCAGAGACATTAGAACGCAATCGCCTGCGCGTGATGAACACCAGCCTGTTTGCCCATTCGACCATTCAAATAGAAACGCTCGAGCCTGGCGACCGCTTAGCCGTACGCCTGTGGCTCAAGGAGATGTGGTACCTCTACCCTATCCCGCTCTTTGAACTGGCCGACCGCAACTTTAACGTCTGGTGGACAGATTTCAACCACTCACTGAAGCGCGTCAATTATGGCATCAGCTCTGCACACCTCAACCTAAGCGGCCGCGCCGATGTTCTGAAAGTGAACCTGAACTTTGGCTACACCAACCGCTACGAAGCCTCCTACGAGCGCCCGTGGTTCAACCGCCGCCAGACGCTGGGCTTCCGTGCTGCTGTGGGCTTCAGCCGCAACCACGAAGTGCAGTACATCACTCGCAATAATCGCCAGCAATTCATTACTGACCCTGACCTGTGGCTGCGCCAACGCCTATATGCGCACTTAGCCCTAAACTGGCGACGCGGGCTGCTGACAACGCACTCTTTCATCGTGGAATACCACCACAACCGCGTGGGCGATACGGTAGCCTACGAACTTAACCCCCACTTTTTTGGGCAAGGCCGTACCCAACAGCGCCACTTCAGCGCCCTCTATCGCCTCGTTACCGACCTGCGCGATGCCCGCCCCTACCCGCTCAAAGGCTGGTTAGTCGCCTTAGAACTTCGCCAAAACGGCCTGCTCCCCTCCGACGACCTGCACCTGCTGCGCCTGTCGGCCGAAGCGCGCTACTACCGCTCCTGGGGCCGCCGCTGGAGCCTCGAACTCACCGCCAAAGCGCGCCTCAGTGCGCCACGCCGCCAACCGCCCTTCCACAACAACCAGGCCTTAGGCTACGGAAACGACGTCCTGCGCGGATACGAGTTCTTCGTCGTGGACGGCTTAGACTTCGGCCTGCAACGGACAACCCTCCGCCTCCGACTCTTGGACGAATACCTGTACATAGGCAAATGGATACCCTTCGCCAAACACCTCCCCGTCCGGGCGTTCCTGGCGCTGCACCACGACACAGGCTACGCCAACGACCCCTTCTTCGCCGCCGAAAACCCGCTGAACAACCGCCTGCTGCGCGGATACGGCTTCGGCCTGCACCTCGTCCTCTTCTACAACTCCGTCATCCGCTTTGAGTGGAGCTGGCGAAGTACCGGCGGAGGCGGATTTTATGTGAATTACAACTCGGGATTTTGAAGAAATTAAAAGTGAAAAGTGAAAAATTAAAAATGAAGGATAACCCATTGAAGGACAGGAGTTATGCCTTTGCCATCCGGATCGTGAAAATGTCGCATCATCTGCAGATGGACAAAAGGGAGTTTGTGTTGAGTAGGCAAGTTTTGCGAAGTGGAACCGCCATCGGCGCGCTAATCCGCGAGGCTGAATTTGGGCACAGCAAGGCCGATTTTATCCATAAAATGGGAATTGCCCTAAAAGAAGCCAGCGAGACCGAGTACTGGCTCTCTATCTTAAAAGACACCGATTACATAGATCAAAAGACCTTCGACCTCCTAAACGCCGAATGCAAAGAACTGATAGCCATGCTGGTCGCTACATTGAAAACGGCCAAAAAGAATCAAAAGCCATAGTGCCGACACACCCTCCATTTTTAATTTTTAATTCTTCGCCAACACCCCCAATTTTTCACTTTATAATTTCTACTTTCCACTTTCCATTTTTCATTTTTCATTTTCCACTTTTCACTTTCCACTTTCCACTTTCCACTTTCCACTTTCCACTTTTCACTTTTAATTCCGTGCTTCCTTACTTCCATTTTGCTGAAAAAGCGCCCGACTTGCCTGTTTTTTTGAGGCCTTACTATTTGGACGCTGTTTGTGGCCCAGGGCATTGGTCAGCGGCGCTGGCTTACCACGGCAATGAGGTAGTGGGGGTGTTGCCGTTTTTTATCAAAAAGAAATTCCACTGGCAATACGTGGCCATGCCGCTGCTATGCCGCTTCATGGGGCCGTATGTGCTGCCTGAATATCGCTCGGTGCGGCGTGAAATGCCGCTGTTGCGCGCATTAGTTGCGGATTTACCGCCGTTAGCGGCCTTTGAACAGGACTTTCATTACACTGCCGCCAACTGGCTTCCGTTCTATTGGGCGGGCTTTCGGCAGACGACGCGCTACTCTTACACAGTGGCGCTCACCAATCTGGCTTTGTTGCGGGCCAATCTGGCGCCCGACTACCGCAACGGCAAACTGCCCAAAGCGGCAGCCCAGGTGGAAATACGCCGCGGGGGCGACTTGCGGTATTTTTACGAGGTACACAACCGCTCCTATGAGCGCCAGGGGTTGCGGGCGCCGTTTTCGTTGGCCCTGCTGGAGCGTTTAGACCAGGCACTCGCCGCACGGAGCTGCCGCGAAATGTTTTGGGCTATTGACCGCGATACGGGTGCGCCGCACGCTGTGGCTTACGTCATCTGGGACGAGCGCTCGGCCTATTACCTGTTGGCCGGCGAAGACCCCGTCTTGCGCGCGTCGGGCGCGGGCATCCTGCTGGCCTGGGAAGCCATGCGCTTCGCCTTAGAAGAGCTGCGCGTGCCGACCTTCGATTTTTTAGGCAGCATGCTGCCCGCTATCGAGCGCGTGCGCCGCCAACTGGGCGGTCAGCCGCAGCCCTATTTCCGGGTGCAAAAAGAGTGGTCGCTACTATGGCGCATAGGCAAGCGCTTGCTGCGTTAAAGGTTTATGCAATTTTGCCTGCCGCTACATCTGAAGAGCGTTTCCGCTCACCACAAACAACACATTGGTTCTATGAAAAACGCTTCCTTAGTCCTGCTCCTCCTGTTATTCGTCGGCGCCAACTGGCATTTTGCCCGGAACGACGCCGCCCAAATTTGTGCCCGCATCACCGATAACGACGGCCAGCCGATAGCGAAGGCGACGGTGCACGTCTGGCAGGATACAGCCCGCATCGCCTCCTTAGCAACCGATGCCGAAGGTAAGTTCTGCGCCCAGGTTTCGCCAGGAACATACACTGTAGAAATCGTACACGAGGGATTTACCCACCTTCGCCTGACGCATGTACCCGTCAGCAAAGACCGGAAGATAGACCTGCGCACTGTGCCCCTCGAGCCCGCATTGCCCGGTTTGACAGAGTCGGTTACGGTGCGTTACCAGCCGGCGCTGTTTCAAAACGACGACCTGCCGACGGGCCATAACCCCGTCCTTGCCCCGTCTGGAGAGGAACGAAAGATGTACACCGGGCGCGCTCGAAAAGACGCCCTGGCCCTGAGACGCCGAGACGTAGACGCCCGAGTAATGATGCGAGCGGTGGAAACGCCGGCCTCATCTGCCGACGAAGAGTCTGGCGAGCTGGTGGTGCCTGCTGCCAAGCTCGCTGCGCCTCTCTCTGCGGGCGCTTCTCAACCCGCTGTCATACCGACTACTCCGACGCCCCCAGACCGCCCCACGCGCACGCGCCGCCCAATGCCCGGCGCCGACCGCGCCGGCCAGCTGACCGCCGGCGAATGGAACGACCTGCACAACTGGAACACCCATTGGGTGGACTTGCTGCGCGACGGCGAAATCGAGCAACACCAGAAAACTTACCAGTTCTACCCCCGACGCCGCTACTCTGTGCTGCTGCAAAACGAGGCCGGCATGCCGCTCAGCGACGTGCCCGTGCGCCTGCTCGACCGCCATGGCGCCACCCTCTGGGAAGCCCGCACCTCCAACACCGGACAGGCCGAACTATGGGAAAGCCTGTTTGGAGAAAAGCCTGCCGAGGCGCCGCTCAAAGTCGTCGCCGATGTGGACGGCAAAACGCACGCCTTAGGCACGCCCAAACCGTTTGAAAACGGCATTAACCTGCACAAAATCAAACGAGAATGTCGTCACGCTCGCACCGTGGATATCGTCTGGACGGTGGACGCCACCGGCAGCATGGGCGACGAAATTGACTATCTGAAAACCGAACTGCTCGACGTCATCGGGCGCGTGCAAAGGCGCTTCCCAGACCTCGACCTGCGCATGGGCAGTGTCTTTTACCGCGACGAAGGCGACGAGTACTTGGTCAAAAGCAGCGCCCTCAACCGCGACATTTCCAAAACAGTGGACTACATAAGCCGCCAATACGCCGACGGCGGCGGCGATTATCCCGAGGCCGTACACAGCGCCCTGGAGGAAACGCTGCGCCAGCCCTGGAGCCGCGACGCTGTGGCGCGCATCTGCTTTTTGGTGCTCGACGCCAGCCCGCACCAGCGGCCCGAAGTCATTCAGAGCCTCCAGCGCAGTATCCGCGAAGCCGCCCGCCGAGGTATCCGCATCGTGCCCATCACCTGCAGCGGCATCCAGAAAGACACCGAGTTTCTGATGAAATTCTTCGGGCTGGCCACCAACGGCTCCTACCTGTTCCTGACCGACCACTCGGGCATCGGCGGAAAGCATCTGGCGCCTACTGCCGACGTTTACAAAATAGAATTCCTCAACGACCTGCTCGTGCGCGTCATCGGCGAATACGTCAGCACACCCAACTGCGACGACGGCAAAACGCCCGTAGCCTTTCAGACACAACCCGACCCGCAAAGCCCGGTGAAGGCCACACAGCCCGCACTCTACTACCCCAACCCTGCCAAAGAACGCTTTACGCTGGAACTGCCCTTCGAGGCCACGAAAGTAACGCTCTACAATGCCGAAGGCCGGGCCGCCCGCGACTTAGGCGCGCTGCCCGCAGGCGTACACCCTGTGGCCGTCAACGACCTACCGCCCGGCGCCTACACCCTGCGCATCTGGCGCGGTAGCGAAATACAAAGCGGCAAAGTGCTCGTCATCCTGTAACGGCCAAACTTGTTTGGCCGCAGGGCGCCCTCGTAACGCCGAACTCCAGTTCGGCAAAATTCAACGCCGGCGCCGCGCAACCCTCGCCCTCGTGCGTTGTCCTTGACCCTTGGCTTTACTATAGCATTTTTTCAAAAACAGACTTTTCTATGAAAACATGGATTACTCCGGCGGTTGTAGCCCTTGTCCTGGCCGCCGCCCCTGTTCTGGCTCAGCAGAAACCTGCGCCCAAAGGCGAAAAGGAGAAGCAAATCATCATCACCAAGCGCGTCATCGAACCCGACGGCACCGAGACCATAGAAACTATCGTGAAAAAGGGCCCTGGCGCCGAAAAGTTTGACATCGAGGCCTATCGCCGTTCGCAAGGCTCCGACAGCGTGCGCATAGAGGTGCGCGTCATAGAGACGCCTTTGCCGGAAGTACGCGAGCAATTGGACGAAGTGCTTCGGCGATTGGAAGAAGTGGACTGGAAGGCTATTGGCGAGGAATTGGGCCGGGAGGTAGAGGAGGTAGGCAAAGAGTTGGAACGCATCTTTGATCCAGAGGAGGGCGAAGTTGGCCGGGTTCTGCGCGATTTGGAGGGCCGCCCGCGCCCGCGTACGCAAGGCTATCTGGGCGTTAGCCCGCTCGAAGGCGACGACCCTAAGACACAAGGGGTGCCTATTGATGTCTTGCCCGGTACGGCGGCCGAACGCGCCGGTCTGAAAAAAGGCGACATTCTTTTGAGCATAGACGACCATCCGCTGCACAATTGGGAAGAACTGGAGCGCCTGATGAAGAAAACCCAACCTGGCCAGCGCATTCCCATCCGCTATCAGCGCGGCAGGAAAGACCATATCCTCGTAGTGCCTTTAGACAGCAAAATCGTGGATGCCCCGGCGGAGCGTCGCAAGCCGCGCGTGCAGGTAGAGGTGAACCGCTTTCGCGAGAAGGAGGCCTGTTTGGGCGTTTATACCAGCAGTTATCTGGAGGTCGGCGCGCCTAACACCGTGCGCGGAGCCAACATTACGTCTTTTACCGCGCGTTCGGCGGCGCGCGATGCGGGCATGAAAGAGGGCGACATCATTACGGCTATCAACACGAAGACGGTTAAAGACCACGATGAGCTGTGGGACGTCATTGCCGGCTACAAGCCGGGCGATCGCGTGACGGTTTACTATCTACGCAATGGGAAACCGCAGCAAGTGGAAGTCTCGCTCCAGCCCTGCCGCGACCGCTCGACCGTGGCGCCGCCGGTGCGTCCGGGCGAAAAGCGCCCGCCTATCGTCCTGCGCAACCCGACCGACGGCGACATTCCACAAATCAGCCCGTTGCCTGAAGCCGTGGCCGGCCACCTGTTGGTCTTGGAAGGCTTTCGCGCCTACCCAAACCCAACAACTGGCCTCGTAACCGTAGAGTTTCGCACAGCGCCTAAGCCGACCACTGTGTTGCTGCTCGACCTGTCCGGACGCCAGCTCTTCCGCGAGGAACTCAACGCCTTCAGCGGCCAATACCACCAGCAATTCGACCTGAAAGAATTCGCCAAAGGCACGCTCCTGCTCGTCGTGCAGCAGGGCGACCGCCTCTTCACCGAGCGTATCGTGCTGCAGTAAGGGCCGCTGGTTGGCTCGTTCATTGCCCTGCCTGCGCCCATGAGGGAACGGCAGGGCAATTTTTTACATCCGTTTACAGCAGCATATGAGGGCCGCTGCTGCATTTTTGTGCGCATACTTTTTCATTTACTCTTCGCAGTTGCGTGCACAAACGAGTTTGCACTGCGCCCAATACGACACATGCCAGCCCTGACCCGCATGCCGCTGTTTTTACTCCTGCTCATCGCTGCTGCCGTCGTCCCTGCCTCATCCCAAACCCTCGTCCCGGAAGGCGTTAGCGACACCTTTAATCTATCTTGCACCACCTGCCGAATGCGCGTAGATGGCGTATCGCTCACCTACGGCCAGCACGCCCTACCGATGAACACTCAGAAACCGGTGTCCGTCAACCTCTTGTGGTGGCGCTACTACGACAACATCCTGGGCAAGCAGACGTACATGGCTCAGGAGCCGTTCTGGACCTCCGGCGTGCAACTGATTGATGAAACGCCCGACGACGACCCGCTATCCCTGCACATCAACCTGACCTGGACGGACTCTACAGGCCGCGACCACCGCATCTACTTGGTCATGGCGGGCCTGACGAAGCGGCATTTAGCCGCTCCACCCGTCATCACAGTTACGGACGAGTTAGACACCTATGCACCATTGCGACTGAGTGCCGCTGTGCAAATCTTCCGCGGCCCCAACGAATGGGAGACCTTCGATGCCTTCGACGGCATCGCCACGCTCGAAAAGTTCAACGCCCGCACCGGCGCCGTCAGCGGCTCGTTCGAGTTCCTGGCCCAGCGCGTAGGGATGGAGAAGAAGGGGGTGTTTTTGAGTGGGTGGTTTAGCCGCTGAACTTGTAGAGCTCCCAAAGGCCGAAGGAGCCTGTAGCAAAAGACGTCTTCGACTGAACTCGGCTGCCGGGAGCATAAAGTACACCATCTACTTCGATGTGCTGGCCAGCGTACCGAAAACCCTGCTTCGAGTTGGAGCGCCATTCGCGCCCAACCAGCGGCTCTATGTTGCCCACAATGGTATTAGCACAAGCGTGAGCATGGGCTAAAAGATATCCATTCTCACGCGTCTGTACGACCACCTTTTCGCCCTCCAGGTTGAACGTCGTTTGCACACAGTCCTGATGGCTCCAACCAACTGTTTCGGTGGGCATACAGCGCACTAGTTCTACTGCGCCCCAACCGTAGGTACGCTCAGCGCCGAATTGTAAAGCTTGTAGGGCCTTTTGCCAGGGCAAGGAGCTGCCGTTTTTTTCAAACACAAACCCTTTGAGAAACACTGGTTTGCCCTCGTC
>JANWVR010000013.1 GCA_025056735.1 Saprospiraceae bacterium | reverse complement strand
GAAGTGCTTACCTTTGTGTCGGATGAGGTGAGTACGGAGGTGTTGCTGATTTTGTTTCGTGCGACGTTTTTGTATGTGCAACAGATGTCGAATTTTTCCAAGGAGGAGGTTATGGATTTGATACAGACATTGCCTTCGCCGTACGAGCAGGAGGCGAAGAGCACCTATCAGCAGATTTTGGAGGAGGGTTTTGAAAAAGGCCTCGAGAAAGGCCGTGCGGAGGGCCGTGCGGAGGGCATTGAAATCGGCGCCGAAAAGGTTTTGCTTGCTTTTTTGAGGAAGAATCCCGGTTGGAGCGACGAAGAGGTGGCGGCTGCCTTCGACGTTTCGATGGAACTGGTACGCAGAGTACGGAGCCTGCTGTAGTCCGTTGGCATGCTTATTCGACCAGCCAGAACAAGATTAACTCTGAAGGGAGAGAAGATTTTTCTCTCCTTTTACTCACCTGGTAGAGAATGCTTGAGGGAATGCAAAGCCCAGGAGTAATGTAAAGTATTTTCAACCTCCTACCAGCAAGTAATATGCGGCAGCCGAGGAACTTCTATCGGCGGTCATACGACGCGCGAGTGCCAGCTTTGGGCGAAGGGTAGTAACCAGCGTTCACGCAGATCGCGCTTGGTTTGCACTAATGTGTTGACCACCCATGTGTCAGGGCCGATGCGTTGTTGGCGAACATACTCAGCAAAGACGTCGCGGTTTGCCATGTGGAGGCGTCCCTCTTCTACCCAACCAAAGCGAAGGCGCTCCAGCAAGTCAACGCCGAGTTGATGGCTCATAGCCTCTAAGAAGTGGACAGACTTATCTATGGAACAGCCGCTGGCGCCGGCCTGAGTTTCGTCTACCATAAGTAAAACGAGTTGGCGGTCGAACACCTCGCCCACGGCTTTAAGGGCCTGGTTGTGGGCCGTCCAGCGCCGGACGAAGTCGTCTATGGCTTCTTGCAGGGTTTCCGCCTCGGCCTCGCTCAGAGGGCGAGCACATACGTACACCCACACGCGCGAGGAGTCGTCGAAATCAGGCAGTTGAGCAATGCGAGGTGTGAGCATAGGACAGACCCAATTACAGGGATTGCAAGATCATTTCTGAAAGGTCATACACCATGATGTGTTCGTTTTTCTCTTTGGCCTTGAGACCGTCTTGCAGCATGGTGATGCAGAAAGGGCAGTTGGCGGCTATGGCTTGAGGCTCGGTTTCTAGTGCTTCTTCGATGCGTTCGATGTTGATGCGCTTATCGCCGGGTTCATCTTCTTTCCACATTTGGGCGCCGCCGGCGCCGCAGCAGAGGCCGTTTTTGCGCGAGCGCTTCATTTCTACTAAGTCTGCGTCAAGTGCTTCAAGCAGGGCGCGCGGGGCTTCATAAACGTCGTTAGCACGACCTAAGTAACAAGAGTCGTGGTAAGTAATGCGTTTCCCTTGAAAGACGCCGCCCTCTTTGAGTTTGATTTTGCCAGACTGAATGAGTTCTTGCAGTAACTGGGTATGGTGCACGACCTCATATTGGCCACCCAGCGCCGGGTACTCGTTTTTGAGGGTATTGAAGCAATGGGGGCAGGCAGTAACGATTTTCCGTACGCCATAAAGGTTGAGGGTTTCGATATTCATCATGGCCATCATCTGAAAGAGGAACTCGTTGCCGGCGCGTCGGGCGGGATCGCCGGTGCAGCGCTCTTCCTGACCCAGAATAGCGAAAGAGATGCCGGCGTGGTTCAGAATTTCGCATAGGGCGCGGGTTACTTTTTGAGCGCGGGCATCGTAGGAGCCGGCACATCCGACCCAGAAGAGGATTTCGGGCGTTTGGCCTTCGGCCTGCATTTCGGCCATCGTTTTGGCAAGCATATTGGCGGAGCGGTAGTGGTTGGCGTGATAAAAGGTGGTTAGTTTCTCCAGGCGTCGCGAGGTTCGTTCATAGCCCAGGCGGCGCCGTTGTTTTCAATAGCGTTAAATAGCGGTAGCCAGTCGCTTGGCCCAGCGCCCTGAGTGAGGATTTCGTAGCGGCGCATCTGGAGGATTACCTCTAAAGGGTTGATAAGCACCGGGCAGGCTTCCACGCAGGCATTGCAGGTAGTGCAAGCGTGCAGCTCTTCGGGGCTGATGTAATCGAAAAGGCTTTTACCGTCGTCGTAGGCGTCGCGGCTTTGCCTACCTGCGGCGATGGCGGCGCCCACCTCTTCAGCGCGATCGCGCACGGCCATGACGATTTTGCGCGGGCTGAGTTTTTTACCAGTGATGTTGGCCGGACAGGCAGCAGTACAGCGACCACACTCCGTGCACGAGTAAGCCTGAAGGATGTTCTTCCAGCTCAGGCTGAAGACGTCGTTAGCGCCGAACACGGGCAGTTCGTTCGTGGCGGCGTTGGCGTCGGGTTGCTCGAGGCCCATTAGGATGCGCACTTCTTTCTGCACTTCAGGCATATTCGACATCTCCCCTCTGGGCGTCTGACGGGCGTACCAGGTGTTGGGAAAAGCCAGCAAAATATGCAAATGCTTGGAATAGGGCAGGTAGCATAGAAAGCCAAACACCGTCAGGATGTGAAGCCACCATCCGAAACGCTCGACGACTATCAAAACAGGCGTACTCAGCGAGTCAAACAGCGCCGGCCCGAGCCACTGGCTAACTGCGAAGGAACCTGTCTTCACATAATGTTCAACACCGCGAGACTGCAGCACCGTATCCGCACCGTTCATGGTGAATATGCCCACAATTAAAATGATTTCACCGATAAGAATGTAGTTAGCATCGCGAAACGGCCAGCCTTTCATCTCTGGCTTCCAAAAGCGCGGCACCTTGAGCAGGTTGCGCCGGGCCAGAAAGGCGACGGTAGCCACAAAGGCCAGCACCGACAGCACCTCGATGAAGCTAATAACGAACGTGTAGAAACCCTTCAAATAAGGTGCAAAAAAACGATGGGCGCCCGTCAAGCCGTCCACGAGAATTTCGATGAGTTCGACCTGAGTGATAAGGAAGGCAATGTAAATAAATAGGTGCAATACCGCGGGAAGCCAGTTTTTAAACATCTTTTGCTGGCCGAAGGCCACCAGCAGAACGTTGCGCCAGCGGGCGGCGCGGTTGCCTTCGGTGGGTTCTGGCTTGCCCAGATGGATATTCTGCCATACGCGCGCATAGCCCCGATAGGCAAACCAACCCGTCAGAGCAAGTACAGCGAGAAAAAGTGCGATTTGAAGCATGACAAACTCGTTTAGCGGCGAAAAGTACGGCGATAACAACAGACTTTTGCGCACGTTCATGCAAGGCTCGTGGGTGAACCACCGAAGCTTTTCCCCAGCGGCCGTAGCGCTTTACCGCTTTCATCTCAATGCAAAGCACCCATGAAAATTTTAGAACACCATCAGATTCAGCAAAAAATTAAACGCTTAGCCATTCAAATCCTGGAGCGCCACTACGGCGAGAGCGAGATCGTGCTGGCGGGCCTGAACACGAAGGGCCTCGCCTTTGCAGAACGATTACTGGCCGAATTGCGCACCCTGGCGCCTGAAACCATGACTTTCTCCCTGACGCGCATTCGGCTCAATCCCGCGGACCCATTAGAATACGCACCTTACATCGAAATGCCCGAGGAAAACTTGCGCGGCAAGATCATCATTGTTACCGACGATGTGGCGAACACGGGCCGAACCCTGTTCTTCGCCATGAAGCCGCTCCTCGGCAACGTGCCTCGCCGGGTAGAAGTAGCGGTGCTGGTGGATCGAAAACACAAATCCTTTCCCATTCAGCCCGATTATGTAGGGCTTTCGTTGTACACTACTATGCGCGACGATATTGAGGTGCGTTTGGGCGACGACGGGCAAGAGTCTGCCGTCTATCTGCATTAGTACTTGTCCTCTTCTTCGCCCTCAGGCCCACCTTCCCAGTTGGCGTGCGTACTGAACCACTCTGCCAGCAAGCGGCGTTGCTCGGCACTCAAGCGCGCCTCAGGGTGCATCCAGGTGTAGCTTCGCAGTGGCATCTCTCCATCCAGTACAACCTCGGAGCATTCTGCCAGCACCTCCAAGCGCTCGCCCGTTGGCATAGCGCCAAAAGTGCTAAAGTTCACGTGTTCGCGTCCTTCGCTAATATGGTTGGCTAACCACCACGATACTGGCGCTATCTCAGCATACCAGGGGTAGCGCGTTTGGTAGGAATGGCAATCGTAACAGGCAGCCTTGAGCATAGCACCTACTTCAGCGGGCGTCTCCAGCACGGCGCTGATATCTTGCTTGCTTGCAAAGGTCGGCGCAGATTTATCCGGACGAATAAACTGGATAAGAATAAAAAGCCCGAGAAAGCCCAGCAACAGATGTTTTAATCGCATGATGGTGGTGGTTAGATTGTCTGCTCATAAAAAGTACTACACGCAGTGCGCCCCCCTTTAAAAAACCAGCAGCAAAGTTAGTTTTTACTGCTCTGCGCTTTGCAGCGCATAAAAAGGTAATCGTAATTTCATACTATCTTAACAATCAAAAGATTATGGCCGTACTAACTTTGTATTGGTTTATATTTTTAGGAAAAAAATTGTACACAAAAATTCCCGCGCCGCAGCTGCACACCTTGTTCCCTTCTTTCCTCATTGGTCGCTCGCTCTGGATGCCGTGGCGCTCGCCCGATAGTTGCTCCAGATACTTTCGGATGGTGCGTCGGCGCGGGCCTTTGAATCAGAGAATAATAAGCACATAATCGCCTTATCGGGTAAAAAAATGAAAAGAGCAGTTGATATCGTAGTACTTTCGGATATCCATCTGGGGACGTACGGTTGCCATGCACGCGAACTTTTAAACTACTTGAAAAGCATTCGTCCAAAGGTGCTGGTGCTCAATGGCGACATTTTCGACATTTGGTATTTCAAGAAGAGCTATTTTCCGAAGGAGCACTTAGAAGTGGTGCGGCGGATTTTGAAGATGGCCGTGGACGGTACGAGGGTGTATTACCTGACAGGCAACCACGATGACCTGCTTCGGAAGTTTGGAGAAATGTCGTTTGGTTTAGTGCATCTGCGCAATAAGCTGGTTTTCCAGATTGATGGCAAGACGCACTGGGTTTTTCACGGTGATGTGTTTGACGCCAGTATCCAGCGGGCGCGGTGGTTGGCGCGTTTGGGCGGTGAGGGCTACGACATGCTCATCCGAATTAATCGCTTGATCAACCGCACCCGCGATCTGTTTGGGCTGCCGCCTGTGTCGTTTGCTGCCAAAGTGAAGAAGTCCGTCAAAGGCGCTGTGAAATACATCAGCGATTTTGAAGATACGGCCATCCAATTGGCGGCAGAAAAAGGCTACGATTACGTGATTTGCGGCCATATTCATCGTCCGCAGATTCGCCAGGTGACGGCACAGAACGGTCATGTGGTAACGTACATGAACAGCGGCGACTGGGTGGAGCACCTGACAGCGCTGGAGTTTGCCAACGGACAATGGAGCATTCATCAGTACGATGCCTCGATGTACGACGTGGTTAGCCCGCGTTTGCAGGTGCCGGAGCGCGAGCCAGAGATGTATGCCCTGCGCCGGGAGGAAGTGCTTCCTGGGAGCAACGGTTTGGCCGCCTTTGAGTCGTTCTGAAAAAGAAAAAGCCGTCATCATGACGGCTCTGAAGGCGCCGGGGTGGACAGGATAAGCCGTTATTTGCGCTCCGGCGACTTTTTCGTTGCTCAATGGCAAGTGTTCGTTGGGTATCCGATAGGGGCGCGCGAAGCGAAGCGGCTTTTGCTTTCAGACCAGTTTCAGGCTGCTCTTTGACTATTGAGACCTGATCGGCTAATTTTTTCAGCGGCATACTGGCGATCCACCACTAATTTCTTCGGTCGAGCACCTTTTAGCTCTTTTTCTGGATCGAACATGGCATCGGTCAAGATGGCTTCGCATAGCGAGCGCAGGCCGCGAGCGCCGAGTTTGTATTCGATGGCTTTCTCGGCGATATATTGAATGGCATCGGGCGTGATATCTAATTCAATGCCCTCCAAGGCGAACAGTTGCTTATACTGGCGCAGCAGAGCGTTGCGCGGCTGCGTAAGTATTTTTTGAAGGGTATCGGCGTCAAGGGGCTCAAGGTGGACAATGACTGGCAGACGCCCCACGAGCTCGGGTATGAGGCCATACTGTTTGACGTCTTGCGCCGAAAGGTAGCGGAGCAAGTTGTCGCGATCAACGTGTTCGGTGCGCGCTTTGCCGTAGCCGATAACCTGCGTGTTAACGCGACGGGCGATGATTTTCTCAATGCCATCGAAGGCACCGCCGCAGATGAAGAGGATGTTTTCGGTATTGACTTTGACCATTTTCTGCTCTGGGTGCTTGCGTCCTCCTTGCGGCGGCACGAGCACGTCGGCCCCTTCGAGCATTTTGAGCAGAGCCTGTTGTACGCCTTCGCCCGACACGTCGCGCGTGATGGACGGGTTGTCCTGCTTGCGGGCGATTTTGTCTATTTCATCAATGTAAACGATGCCGCGTTCGGCAGCAGACACGTCGTAGTCACACACCTGAAGCAGGCGAGAGAGGATACTTTCCACGTCTTCGCCCACGTATCCCGCCTCGGTGAACACGGTGGCGTCCACAATGGTGAAGGGCACATGGAGCAACCGGGCGATGGTTTTGGCCAGTAAAGTTTTGCCTGTTCCGGTAGGGCCCACAAGCAAGATGTTGGATTTCTCAATTTCAACTGCATCAGGGTCAGCTGGTTTGCCTTTGCCCACTTCGGTTTGCTGTATGCGCTTGTAGTGGTTGTAAACAGCAACGGCAAGAACTTTTTTAGCCTCGTCCTGACCAATGACGTATTGGTCAAGAAACGCTTTAATCTCACGCGGCGGGATAAGGCGAGGCGACTGGCCGTAACGGGTGTTTTTCTTGCTGTTACCGGCCCGGTCCAACTGCTCTTCTACAATTTCGCGCGCTTTTTCAACGCAATCGTCGCAAATGTGGGCTTCTAAGCCCGAGATGAGCATCACAACTTCATCGGCGCTTCTGCCGCAGAAGTTGCAATACTGCAAAGGCTTTCTTCCTTTTCCTGGCATGTGGCTTATTTATTGCTCTTGCGAGGGTTTTGGCGGTCGAGTACTTCGTCCACGAGGCCATATGCTTTGGCCTCTTCGGCGCTCATCCAGTTGTCGCGGTCGCAATCTTCCATGATTTTCTCGAAAGTCTGGCCCGTATGCGCTGCCAAGACTTCGTAGAGACTCTTTTGCATCTTTTTAATAAGGCGATAAGTGATTTCGATATCCGAAACCTGGCCTTGTGCACCGCCTATAGGCTGGTGGATCATGACATGGCTGTGGTAGAGACAGCTGCGTTTACCTTTGGCGCCAGCCGCCAGCAACACAGCACCCATGGAAGCGGCCAGACCTGTGCAAATGGTAGCGACATCGGGTGCTACGTATTGCATCGTGTCGTAAATGCCCAGCCCATCAATCACAGAACCGCCCGGGCTATTGATAAACAGCTGTATGTCGCGCTTAGGATCAGCAGACTCCAGAAACAACAGCTGTGCCTGAATAACATTGGCCACGTAGTCATTGACCGGTACACCCATGAAAATGATGCGGTCCATCATCAGTCGGCTAAAGACGTCCATGGCAACCACATTCATCTGGCGCTCCTCGATAACGGCAGGGGTAAAGGCGCGAATGTTGGGAACAGCCATCGCCATAGTGGCTTCAGCGTACTTCTCCAAGTGCATGCTGCTCATGCCCAAATGCCGGGTAGCATACCGCTGGAATTCTTTTTTATCAAACATAAGTTGCGTGTTTTTAAGGTATAAAAACAACTCTGATTTAGGGATGTTCCGTATAGCAGCTGTTAAGGCTTTTCTGCAGACCTAACCCTTATCGGGCAGGCTCTCTTCGGCCGAAATAGGAGGCGTTTCTGCTTCTGTGGCTTCCTGGCGTGCATTCTGGAGGTGTTTCATTTTGTTGGCACGAGTCTCCTGCATCAAATTATCTATCTCGTCTACGGGCATTCGGCGCTCCTGGATGGTTACAAGCGCGGGCAGCCCTGCAGCAATCATGCGAACGATGAGGGTGGTGCGTGCGTCTTCCACCGTTTTGCGGTCTTGCACCATGCTGGGCATCAGTTGGTGGAGCATATGCTCAAGCCCCATACTCGATAGTTGCCTATAGGCGCGCTCCGCAATCTCCCGGACAATGTCTTCGTCCGACGGGTAGGCGCCCGTCGCTTCGCGCAGATGCTTTAAAAGGAAAAGCCTTTTGAGGCCATCGAGGAACGCGTCATAATCCTCGGGCGCATCGTCCGACGACATTCCTCGTTTTTCGGCAAAGAGGGCTTTCGTGTACCGATGCGGCCAGGAAATGTCGTTAAGTTCATAGAGGCGATCCATGACGTTTTTGACCAACCTATCGGCGCAAAAATCTGCATAGAAAGCCTGAGTAGCTCGTTTTATGGCCTCTAACGCCTCCTGTTGGGTACGCACCTCTTCGCCGAAGCGTTCTTGAAAAAACGCCTCCGTCATCTCGGCGGGTTGGTCTCGATAGATATTGCGAATGGTTGCCTCGAACCACTCGCCAATTGTCTCCACGTCCTCGTCGGCGGACAGATTTAAAAGACGCCGATACAGAAGCCCCGACATCATCTCTTTCATAGCCGACAGGCGTACACGCACCACGTCGTTTACGGAGCGCCCGCGGAAGGCGTCTTTGATCTCCTCGGGCATATCCGGAAAGAGGAGTAGCCGAGACTCCTCGCGCCGCCCGCCTTCCTTGGGTTGGTCGCCCTCCAGCTCAACCAACTCTACCACTATGGTATCTCCAATAGCGATGCCTTCGGTGATTTCTTTTTCTACCCCATACCTCATGGCAATGTCATCGAGGTTAGCCGCGGCCTCGTCATCCGAGACATCCACCACGATCATTTCATATACGTCATAGGGGCTTAAGCCCTTAACAGTGCTGGGATAAAACCCAATCTCAAAGGGAATGCGGTATTCTGCTTGCAAATTTTGAAGGCTGAGTGCTGACAGTGAGCCGTCAGAAGCCAGGGGCTGGGGCAGGTCTATGGGCGAAGAGGACGATGAAATTTCTTTAACAAATCGGCTGAGTTCCTCTTCCAAAATGTTGTAAAAATTCTGCTTTAAAATGTTATTGCCGTACATCCGGCGAACCACATCCATAGGCGTGTGCCCGGGCCGAAAGCCTCTAATTTTACCCTGTTTGGCAATCTTTTTGATTTCTGTCTCTACGTGAGAAAGAAGTTCTTCCTTTGTGATTACGACTTCGAATTGCAGGGCATGTTCCTCCTCAAGAGGGCGCCGCTCTATGGTGGGCATGAGAAAAGCGTTTTTTGTATGAATGTAATTTTGTGTGCGGGCGGAGGGACTCGAACCCTCAAGCCTTGCGGCGCCAGATCCTAAGTCTGGTACGTCTACCAATTCCGCCACACCCGCGCTGTAAGATGTTCCCTAAAAAGGGACGCAAAGTTAGGCAAACTATTGGGACTTGCAGAGTAAGTTTCGTTAAATCGTTAATGAACTGAAAATGGCCTGGACGCAACCCAATAAAATTTCTTAATTTTGGCCTATTATTCGGAAATACGCTAATGTCTGAGTTGCCACCTTCTTCATCGTCGGATGAATATGCCCGCATTGTCAAGCAGGGCTATCGCAGGCTGCTTCGGGGCCTTCCTAAGCCGCTGAGTGAGGAAGACCGCAAAGCCATCCGGAACGCCTTAAATCTGGCTGCTGAGGCACATCGGAACCAGACACGCAAGACGGGCGAGCCGTATATTTTGCATCCGATAGCCGTGGCGCAAATCTGTGTAGAGGAAATTGGGCTGGGCCCTACCGCAGTTGTATGCGCCCTTTTGCACGACGTCGTGGAAGACACGTCGGTTACGTTGGAGGTCATCCGCGAACGCTTCGGAGAGCGGGTAGCCCTCATTGTGGATGGCCTTACTAAATTGGATAAGAGCATGCTGAGTCCCAGCTTCCGGCAAGCGGAAAACCTCGCCCGCGTCATGCGAGCCATGCTGGTAGACGTGCGCGTCGTGCTCATCAAAATGGCCGATCGCCTGCACAACATGCGCACCATAAAAGGAATGTCCCACGAAGCTCAAATCCGTATCGCCGCCGAAACAGATGCTATCTACACCCCGTTAGCGCATCGTTTAGGGTTATACAACATCAAAACGGAATTCCAGGATATTTTCCTGAAAATCGTTCGGCCCGACGAATATCGCGAGATCGCTGATAAACTGGCCCAAACCAAGCGAGCGCGCGAACAATATATTCGCGACTTCATCCGCCCTATCGAAGAAGACTTGCGAAAAAATATGAAAGGGCTCAAGTTCCGAATTCTGGGACGCCCTAAGAGCATCTATTCCATCTGGAATAAAATGCGCAAAAAAGAAGTCGCCTTCGAGGACATTTATGACCTCTTTGCTATTCGCATCATTTTAGATGTGCCTTTTGAAGAAGAGCGCCTTGCTTGCTGGCAGGTCTATGCCATCGTTACCAATATTTATCAGAACGTTCCCGCGCGCCAAAAAGACTGGATAACCACCCCAAAAGCCAACGGCTACGAGTCCCTCCATACCACTGTTATAGGCCCCGGCGGCAAGTACGTGGAAGTGCAAATCCGCACCGAACGTATGAACGAAATCGCTGAACGCGGATATGCCGCCCATTGGAAGTACAAAGGCTTGAAGCTCCTCCATCGGAACGAAAACATTTTCGAGAAATGGTTTAGCAAAATCCGCGAAGTGTTAGAAAACAGCGAAGCGGCCAACGCTAACCAGATCATGACTGACTTCGAGGATATGATGCCCGAAGAGGAAGTCTATGTACTGACCCCAAAAGGAGAAATCCGCTTTCTAAAGGAGGGCGCTACAGCTCTTGACTTTGCCTTTGATATCCATTCCGACATTGGCTGCTCTTGTCGCGCCATCCGCGTGAACGGCAGCATCGTGCCGTTCAGCTATGTGCTCAAAAATGGCGATCAGGTATCCATTGAAACCGATAAGAACTGCCGACCCTCGCCCGATTGGCTCCGATTCGTCAAAACCTCCAAAGCCAAAAACCGCATTCGGGCCTTCCTCAAAAAAGAACGCTTCAAAACCGCCGCCGAAGGCCTCGAAATTCTGGATAGAAAAATGCGGCGCCTGTTCAACTGCCCCGCCGAAGAGCATGCAGATATGCTGGCCAAATGGTACGGATTTGACGATCGGTTGGAGTTTCTCGTTGCCGTGGCCCTCGAACAGGTAGACCTCTCTCGCTTGAAGGAACTCCACTTAGAAAATGGACTGCTGACGCCTACAGAACAACCTTTCAAAACAAACGGCACCCTCTATCCTGCCGCCGACGACCGGGAAATCGGTCCAGCCACCCACCCCAGCAACATCATTATCAACGATGAACCAGGCAACTACTACGCCTATACACTGGCTACCTGTTGCAACCCCTTGCCAGGCGACAATATTTTCGCCTACATCACAGCAAAAGAAGGCATTAAAATCCACCGAATTGCCTGCTCCAACGCCCCTTACCTAATGGCCAACTATGCCTATCGCATCTTGCCCGCTCACTGGGGGAACACCGCCAAATCCCGCTTTGTCGCCACCATCTCCGTTACGGGTATTGACGACGGCCCTGGCATCATCCAACGCATCTCCGACCACATCTCCAGCATGGATATCAACATACGCTCTTTCTCCATCTCTGGCGAAGACGGGTACTTTGAGGGACGCATCGCCTTGGTGGTCGCCAACACACACCAACTGCACCAGGTAATTAAAGACCTGAAAAAACTCAAATTCATTGCCTCCGTCGGGCGCGTCGAGTAAAAAATAAATGCCGATGGCACTTTCAGCCATTACATAAAATGCTGTTAATCAGACCTTAAGAAAGGTGGGCGATTTTTTTGAAAAAAAATCTTTGAAATTTTTTGTTTGAAAAACCAAAAAGTTTCAAATTTGCAGCACGAATTTCATTGAACGCTGCGCTGGCAAGGAGCCACTTCAGCAATAACTTTTAAAATGTGCTGCCTTATGATTAAAGACGATCGCCGCAAATTGAACGAGCGTTTTGCCGAAGCTTTTCGCTTATTAGAAGAGCGCGGAGATATCGTTAAAAACGATCGCAACGGCAAGGGGATAGGCGATGTGGCAGAGCGCGTACTGGGCAAACGCGACTACGGCCATATCATTAGCGCCTTCCTTTCACCGCACAGCAAGCGCGTGATAGATTACAACCAGGCCCAGGCCTTTTGCCGCGCCTATGGCATCAACGAACTTTGGATGCTGTACGGAATTGGAAACCCTTTCAGTCTTGACAACCCTTTGAGCACCTCACTGCAAGACAGTAAGTACTCAGCCAAGAGGGGGAACATCTGGTACACGACGGTACCTGCTTTCGCTGGCGCCACCGTGGGCACCGAATGGCCGGAGGACGGAGACTATTTTTCCATACCGGGTATCAGCAGCTCGGGCGGGCGCTTAGTTGCCTTCCAGATTGAAGGTAACTCGATGGATCCAGTTATAAAAAATGGTGACATCATCGTCTGTCGCGAAATAGAGCAAATTAGTGACATCCGCGACAACGAAATCTACACCGTCCGCAGCGACGGCCAACTTTGGGTAAAATACGTGCAGAAACAATACAACCCTGCCGGACGAGTAACCCGCTTAAAGCTCATCTCGGCCAACTATTTCGACCACGACCCCTTCGAGATAGACGTCAATGAGACCACGCGCCTCTACAAAGTCATCCGCAAAATCTGCGCGATGTAAGAATTTCCTGCTGTTTATTGTTTTCGCAGCCTCCCGGTGTCAGTCATCGGAGAGGCTTTTTTCTTGGCGCTCCTCTTCTGCAGGTATCTGATGGGCGGCCTCGTCCTGGGCGGAAGGCGCCACCTCTTCTGAAGGTACGGCCTCTGCCCCAGCAGGCGTCGAAGAGGCCGACATTTCTTCGCGGAAGAAACGGCGTTGAAAGAGCAAAATCGTTAGTACGCCCACCGTGATACACGCATCGGCGACGTTAAAAATCGGGCTGAAAAACAGCCACTCCTCTCCGCCAATGCGCGGCAACCACTCCGGTATGCGGATCCAGACAATCGGAAAGTAAAACATATCCACCACCTTGCCGTGCAAAAACGTCCCGTACCCTTGACCTGGCGGCACAAGACGGGCGGGTACACAATCGTGGTAGGGCGACTCTGTGAAAATGAGGCCGTAAAAAGCACTGTCGAGAATATTGCCAATGGCGCCAGCCGTAATAAGGCCGACGCTATACAGAAGACCCAGCGGCGCCCGTGCGGCCAAAAGCATCCGCAGGTACCAGATAAGGGCTGCCACCATCAGGATGCGGAAAACGCTGAGCAACAACTTACCGTACTCCCAACCGAATGTGATGCCGAAAGCCATGCCCTCATTTTCTACGAAATGGAGCCGCGCCCAGCTCAAACCCAGGATAGGCACATCCTGGTTGTAGCAGAAGGTCGTTTTGATGTAAATCTTGAGCGCCTGATCCAGCGCCAGCACAAAGAGTATCAGCAGAAGAACCTGATAGGAACGTTTCAAAAGCGTGCGTTTTATCTCCTTTAGAAAAAGCGGCGCAAAGATGCGATGCGCAGTGCGTTCCGTGCGAAGGCGCCAAATCTTTCGATATTTGCCCGCCACATTTCGCAAACACGTACGCTATGGCTAAAAACAAGGGAAAAGTCCAGCCGGTTGCGCCTAAGAAGGCGGTTGCAGCCAAACCCGCGGCAACAGCCCGCCCCACAGCAAGCGCTGCACACATCCGGATATTTGAGCCAGGCTTTTGGAGGCAGCACTGGCCCGCTGCCCTCCTGCTAATAGCCGTTGCCTTCGTTCTCTACGGCATCAGCATCTCCTACGGCTACATCTTAGACGATGAGATGGTGATCCAGAAAAACGCCTACGTAAAGCAAGGCCTCAAAGGCATTCGCGACATTTTCGCCCACGACAGCTTCATGGGCTACTTCCAAAAAAGGGAAAACCTGCTGCTGTTGGAAGGCGGGCGCTATCGCCCCCTTTCGCTGGCTACTTTTGCCATAGAAATATCCCTTTTTGGCGAAAACCACCCGAACATCAGCCATTTCATCAACATCCTTCTGTACGGCCTTACGGGCGTACTGCTCTATCGGCTCTTTCTGGCTTTTTTCCCCCTGAAGGACGGTGGCGTATGGTACTTCAGCGCCGCGCTCTTGGGCGCTTTAATTTTTGTGGCGCATCCGCTGCACTCCGAGGCGGTAGCCAACATCAAGGGGCGCGATGAAATCCTGGCCCTACTGTGCAGTCTGGGTGCGCTTTATGCCATCATGAAATATTTAGACACGCGAAGCCAGCTGTGGTACTGGATGTCGGGCGTCTTGCTGCTGTTGGGCATGTTTGCCAAAGAAAATGCGCTCACATTCGTCGCGGTCATTCCGCTGACGGTGTGGTTCTTTGCCCGGGCCTCTTGGGCACAGGTGAGGCGTGTTGTAGCGCCGTTGCTGTTGGCGGCTATCGTTTTTATCTGGGTGCGCTATCGGGCATTAGGTTTTATGCTGGACCACGGCCAGGCCATTAAGGACCTGATGAACAATCCGTTTATCGAGATGACGCGCAGCGAAAAATACGCCACCATTTTCCTGACGCTGGGCTGGTATGTGAAGCTGCTCTTCTGGCCGCATCCGCTGACGCACGACTACTACCCCTACCACGTGCCTAAGGTGAGCTGGGCCGATTGGCGCGTGCTGCTTTCGTTGGCGCTTTACGTAGGCATGGGCGTGTGGGCGGTGCTCAACCTCAAACGCCGCCAGGTGCCGGCGTATGCCATAACCTATTGGTTGCTGACGCTAAGCATTGTCTCCAACCTGTTCGTATCGGTGGGCACCTTCATGAACGAGCGCTTCGCCTATATGCCCTCAGTCGCTTTTGCGCTACTGGTCGGCTGGTTTTTAGCCATCAAACTGCCCGAATGGCTCAAAGAACGACCCCAGCGCCCTTACCTGCTGGGGGTAGGCCTGGCAGCTCTTTTCGTTAGCGTGCTGGGCTTCCTCACCGTCCGGCGCGTACCCGTATGGAAGGATGTCATTGCCCTGAATACCGCTGCCGTAAACGTATCGCCCAACAGCGCGCGCTCGCACTGCTTCTACGTAACGGCT
>JANWVR010000011.1 GCA_025056735.1 Saprospiraceae bacterium | reverse complement strand
TTTCACCATCAACAACACGGGTGACACCAATCCCAACGACGACATTACTACCGCAAGCACAGCGGGCGGCGACGTAAGCGGCCCGTTCAGCAACCTGCAAATCGTGGCCGGCGCCGTAGGTACGCCCGAACTGGCCAACGGCGCCGTTACGGGTGCTAAAATCAACCCGATGAGCGCCAATAATGGCGACGTGCTCAAATGGAACGGCACCACCTGGGCGCCTGCTGCAGATGCTGGCGGCAACAACTACACGGCCGGCCCGGGCATCAGCATCACGGGCTCAGCGCCCAATTTCACCATCAATAACACGGGCGACACCAACCCCAACGACGACATTACTACCGCAAGCACAGCGGGCGGCGACGTAAGCGGCCCATTTAGCAACCTGCAAATCGTGGCCGGCGCCGTAGGTACACCCGAACTGGCCAACGGCGCTGTTACGGGCGCTAAAATCAACCAGATGGGCGCCAACACCGATCAGGTACTTCGTTGGAACGGAACGAGCTGGGTACCCTCTAACTTACCTTTGTACACCTCTCTAAATCTCGTTGGCAACGGTACTGCTGGCGACCCGCTCCGTCTCAACAATTTTGGAGCCAACGATGGCCAGGCACTTAAGTGGAATTCAGGAGCTAACCTGTGGCTTCCTGATGACGACAGTTGGGGAACGCAGACTGCCCAAACCGATGCTACGCTCGCCGGCAACGGAACATCTGCTCAGCCACTCAAAATAGCGCAACAGGGTGCCAGTGCTGGCCAGGTGCTCAAGTGGAACGGCTCCACATGGCTACCGGCCAACGATGAAGTCGCCACCCCGGGCGGCGGTGATAACTGGGGTACGCAAACTGTCGTCTCTGACAACACGCTCGACGGCAACGGCACCACCATTGCCCCCTTGCGCATCGCTCAACAGGGCGCTACTAATGGCCAGGTGCTCAAGTGGAATGGCTCTACCTGGGCGCCCGCCAACGATGCCGGGGGCAATAATTACGCTGCTGGCCCCGGCATTAGCATCACTGGCTCTGCACCCAACTTTACCATTAACAACACGGGCGACACCAATCCGAACGACGATATCACCACCGCCAGCATCGCGGGTGGTGATGTAACCGGCCCTTTCAGCAACCTACAAATTGTCGCCGGCGCCATAGGTACACCCGAGTTGGCTAACAGCGCCGTTACGGGCGCTAAGATTGCCCAAATGGGCGCTAACAACGGCGACGTACTCAAGTGGAATGGCGCCACCTGGGCCCCGGCTGTGGATGCGGGCGGCAACAACTACACCGCTGGCCCCGGCATCAGCATCACCGGCTCCGCACCTAACTTCACCATCAACAATACGGGCGACAACGACAACAATCCTACCAATGAAATTCAAACGCTTAGCATCAGTGGCAACGACCTGACGCTGTCCAATGGCGGCGGAACCGTTACCCTGCCCATCAACACGTATTCGGCCGGCCCGGGCATCAGCATCACGGGCACGGCGCCCAACCTGACCATTAACAACACGGGCGACAGCGACAATAACCCTACCAACGAACTGCAAACACTCAGCCTAAATGGCACCAAGCTGAGCATCTCGGGCACCAACTCAGAAGTCAACTTCGACACCCTCTTCAACAACGCTGGTTTTGGGCTATGGACGGCCAGTGGCCCGAATATCTACAACGCCAACACCGGCAACGTAGGGGTAGGAACCACCACGCCAGCCACGCGGCTGCATGCGAAAAGCAACGCAGAGGTCCTGCGCATTGAGGGAACTACAGAAGCCGGGCTGGGCTTTGCTACGGGTGCTAACTCCTCGGCCTACATCGGCAAGGCGGCAGGCGCGCTGTCCATTGAAACCAAAGACTCCTCCAGCATCGTTCTGGCCACAGGCGGTGGCAAATCGGTGTTTGTTGGCGGCCTCACCGGCTTCGTCGGCTTAGGCAACCTTAGCCACCCTAGCGCTCGCTTGCGCGTATCGCACGCCACCGGCAATGCAGGGCTGATGATTGAAAACCTCAGCAGCGGTGGCCAGTGGGACTTCCGGGTGAATCCGCTAACGGGTGCTCTCGAACTGTACAACAATTTTAGTGGTGGCGGCTTTCCAGTGGGTACGTTCCTGACCAATGGAACTTACATCCCCTCCGACAAACGCCTGAAGAAAGACATCCAATCCGCTGGCCGCGTGCTCGAACGCCTCTCGCTGCTGCAGCCTGTGTATTACCGCTATCGCCACGAAAGCGCCGATGCCAAACGCTCGGTGGGCTTCTTAGCGCAAGACGTCGAAATGCTGTTTCCAGAACTTGTTAGCCAAAACCCTACGCCTGACGGCAACGTCTATCTGGCTCTGAATTACGCCGGCTTCAGTGTGCTGGCCATCAAGGCTATTCAGGAGCAGCAAGAGGAAATCCAGGCGCTTCGCCAAAAGAACGAACAGATGGAAAAGCGTCTCAACGCCTTAGAGGCAAAGCTGCTGCAATGGGAGCAATCTCGCGCCTCTTCGGAGAAATAGCCCTTTTGGCACGCCAACAAAACGCCGTTGCTCCGCATCTTTGCGGGGCAACGGCGTTTCGTCTTTAAACCCAAAGAGGACGCAGTGCATTATAACAACTAGCACAGCAAAAGCTACAGCAGCTTAACTTTAAACCCAAAGAGGACGCAGTGCATTATAACAGATGTAACATACCGAATAATTCAATCCCTCCATTACCCATGAACAGGCTCTTTTACCTCCTCTTGCTCTTTGCTTCGATCAGCGACCGGCTGCACGCTCAGATATTCTTTCTCCGAGATACCTTTTGTTCTAACCAGCTCATCGTCGTTAATGGCAACGTTTACGGCCCTGACCGACCTACCGGCACGGAAATTATTCCAGGTGGAGCGGCCAACGGCGCTGATAGCATTATTGAAGTGCGGTTAGTTTTTTTAAAACCTGCTCTTACGCGCATAGAGGGCAACTACTGCGTAGGTGATACGGTGAGGGTCAACGGCGTTCCTTATCACGCCGGCTTTTTCGTCGGCAAAGAAGTCATTGAGCGCGGCGCTGCCAACGGCTGCGATAGCATCATCGAGGTGAACCTGAAATTCTTTCCCAAACCCATCGTGGACATTGTTCGACCGCTGTGCGACGGTGACACGCTATGGGTCAATGGCAAGCCTTTTAGCGCCTTTCGACCCACGGGTGTAGAAATCATCCCTGGAGGCGCCCAAGGCGGCTGCGATAGTATTGTGCGCGTTACGCTCACCATTATCCCGTTGCCCTTTTTTGAATTGGTGGATACCCTCTGCCCCGACGAGGTACGCATCATTAATGGAAACCGCTACGACCGCAACGCTCGCTCCGGCATAGAGATTTTAAAAGGCGCTTCCAGCAGCGGATGCGACTCCATTCTGTATGTGCGCTTAGCCTTCCGCAACTCGTGGATGTCGTTGGGGGATGATCAGGAAATCTATTATGGCGAAGAGGCCTGCTTGAAGCCACTGTTCAGCTTTACGCCTACGGCGCTTAATTGGTCGCCTTCGATACCCTGCGCCGACCTCTCCTGCCTGCCTTACTGTCAACGCCTCACCGAAAACGCCCGGTACCGCTTAGAGGCCCGCGACCCGTACGGATGCGTGCTTCGCGATACCGTCTCTATCCGCGTGCGGCGCCAGGTGCCCATTTACGCACCTAATGTTTTTACACTTCACGGCGCGTGGCCAAACAACCGCTTCTTCCTCAGTGCCAGCCCGGGAGTAGTCCAAATCAATCGCATGCTGATTGCCAACCGCTGGGGCGAATTGATTTACGAGCGCAACAACTTCCCGCCCAACGCGCCCGACTTCGGCTGGGACGGAACATTCCGTGGCCAGGAAGCACCGCCCGACGTCTATATGTTCTGGGCCGAAGTGTTGTTGTGGGACGGACGCACCGAGATTGTCTCCGGATCCGTGGCGTTGGTGCGATGAGTTACGCCTGAAGACGCACGCGGGCCAGATAAACACCCACTCCTGCTGCCACTGCAGCGCTGACGCTGAAGGCTACAAGAGGCCCAAACTGATACCACAAAAATCCCGTCAGGCTGCTGGCGGCCAAAGCAGCTATGCTCTGAAAGGCCGTGAAGGTCCCAATGGCCGTAGCTGTGTCCTGGCGCGCGCTGATGTTGCTGATCCAGGCTTTAGCCACGCCTTCCGTGGCGGCGGCATAAATGCCGTACAGGAAAAATAAAACGCCTATCATCCAGCCCTTCGAGGCGAGCCCCATGCCTGCGTAAACAGCAGCAAAAAGCAATAATCCACCTACCAGCACACGCCGCATGCCGAGCCTGTCGGCCAGCATACCCATCGGAAAAGCCGCCAGGGCATATACTAAATTGTAAAAAATGTAAACGCCTACCACGCCGGTGTCGCTTAAGCCGGTTTCTTTAGCCTTCAAGAGCAAGAAGACGTCTGAACTGTTGAACAGGGCAAAAACCAGCAAACCACCGGTTAAGCGACGGTAGGCCGCAGGCCCTTCGCGCCAGTAGGCAGCGAACGCTGTAAAGTTCCATTTAGAAAAACGGCTGGCCGGGCGTTCTGTTCGCACCCGTTCACGCACCAAAAACGTGGCAAAGACCGCTATCGCCCCTGGCACAAAGGCGATCAAAAACAGCGTGCGATAGTCTTCCGGATACATACTCAGATACAAGAGCGCCAGGGCCGGCCCAATGACGGCGCCCAGCGTATCCATGCCGCGGTGAAAGCCAAAGACGCGCCCTTTTGTAGCCGGCGTGGCTTCGTCCGAAAGCAGGGCGTCCCGTGCCCCTGTGCGCAAGCCCTTACCTAAGCGCTCCAACATACGGGCCAGAAAAATCCACCACACCCACGAAAACACGGCCAGCATTGGCTTGGCTACCGCGCTTAGCGCATAGCCCAACTGCACAAACGGCAAACGCCGCGCACTGTGGTCGCTCCAGCGACCAAAATAACCCTTACTCAACCCGGCAACCGCCTCGGCCACGCCCTCCAACACACCAATAATCAGCATGGAAAAACCTATACTCCTCAGAAAAAGTGGCATCACCGGATACAGCATCTCGCTGGCCACATCCGTAAACAGGCTCACCAGACTGAGTACCCATACGTTGCGCGTCAGATAAGCGTACTTCATAGGAAATGATGTATTGGTGGATGCGCTGCATGCAAAGACTCAGGCGCCCTTTCCGCATGGAGAGGAAAGGCGGCCCTAAAGTCTGCTTTTACCTCCAAAGTCAGCGTATTTGAGGCATAAAAAAGCAGAAGTCAACCGCATCGCCGACTGGAGCCGTTTCGATGGGCTGACTTCTGACTGTGTTGTCTGGACTTACGCGCTTACTGCTTGTTGTATTCGCAGGTGCACGTGTCTCGCGTGTTGTCGGAGTAGGTAACGATATAGCTGCCCGTCAGGCGCTTGTTGCTGATCTTAGCCGTACCTGTAAAGCGACGGCCAGCGGGGTCCGTTTTGTTGGTAAAGCTCAGTTCGTCGCTTTTTGTTACATCCGTATCGAGGAAGGAGTCAAAGCCGCCAAAGTTGCTGATGCGCACTTCCTTAGCGCTGCGCTTGGAAATCACAGCAGGCTTGGTGAGGTTATACGTACCGCTCTTGCAAATGTCTCTTCCCAGATAGGAACCTACAAACTTGTCGGCCCATTCGGTTTCGCAGGAGGCGCCTTCGTAGCCAGCATCGCATACACAGGTGCCGTCTAAGCAGGTGCCGTTGGCGCCGCAGTTGACGTCCTTGCAGGGATCGGTGTTGCAAGCAGGAGCAAAGGCCATCAGGATGCCAAGGAGGGCCAGCAGATAAAAGCGATTTTTGTTCATCGTTGATAAACTTTTGTGAATGAATGATTTTTTGCCTGAATAGTCGGTGCAAAGATAGCCGCGTGGTGCGCAGCGGCTATTTACAGTAACCAAATTTGAGGGCAAAGTTAGGCGAGCGGAGTGGATGTGCGCCTGATGAGCACAGGTTTAACGTCTATTTTGCTAACCTTTTACAAAGACGGCAGTAGAGGCGCCGCTCTTATGGACAGGTTGGCTGAACTTTGCCCTGCATGCTGACCATTAGTGCTCCGCCGGGCTTTGAAGCGGAAAAGACGTACGTATGTACGGTGCTGCTGAGCGAGTTGCTGGGCGTTCCCTGGCAGTTGCAGTTTTCGCCGGAGACCAAGCACTATTGCATCAGGCTGCCGAACGGGCGCGCCCTGACGTTGGCGGACGAATTTTGGGGGCGTTTGCCTGAAGACGAGCTCACCCCCAGCCCAAAATGGCTGCCTGCTGGCGTATCTGTTTTGCCTACATCCTTCGGGCAACGCCCACCCGAAAACAATAATATAATAGGTGTCTACGGTCAGCCTATTTTCGCTACAACACCGAACGGCCTTTACTGCGGATTAGACCTTTTTGCCTCGACCTTTTTTATGTTGACGCGCTGGGAAGAAGCTGTTTCGCCAGTGCGCGATGCTTATGGTCGTTTTCCAGCTTCTGCATCGTTGGCTTATCGGGAGGGTTTTTTGCACCGGCCAGTGGTCAACGAGTATGTGCACTTTCTGGCGCAGTGCCTGGCTCGTTTGGGCTATTCGCTGCCCGAGTATCGCCGCCACGCTCGCCTGCATCTATCTTGCGACGTAGATCATCCGCGTCTTTGGTGGTCGTGGGCAGATCGGTGGCGAACGCTGGCCGGCAGCCTGTGGCGTCGCCGAAACCTGGGCGAGGCATCCTGGTGGATACGTCGTCATTTCTTCCGGGGTCGCGACCCGTTCGACGTTTTTGACGAATGGATGGAGCGGGCCGAACGCCAAAACTTGACCTGGCACTTCAATTTTCTGGGAGAACGACCCAAAAGCGCCGATGCTTACTACTCGCTTCAGCACCCTTTTGTCCAGCGCTTGCTGACACGCATTGCCGAGCGCGGGCATGTCATCGGTTTTCATCCCTCGCGCCAGGCGCATGCGGATGCTAGGGCTTTCAAACGCGAATTGGACTCTTTGCGGCGCATTTCTCCCCTTCCGGTAACTACAGGCCGCCAGCACTACCTGTGCTTCTCAGCACCCGACACCTGGCAG
The DNA here is from genome assembly GCA_025056735.1 of Saprospiraceae bacterium. GTDB lineage: Bacteria > Bacteroidota > Bacteroidia > Chitinophagales > Saprospiraceae > M3007. Next base: position 2,600 of record JANWVR010000011.1, on the reverse strand, counting down.
CGCTGGGCCGATGCCGGCATGCACTGGGACAGCACGTTGGGCTACCCAGAGGCCGAAGGCTTTCGATGCGGCATCTGCTGCGACTTTCCGGTCTTCAACTTCTGCACCCGCCAGATGCTCCCCCTGCGCGAAAAGCCTCTTATCGCCATGGACGTTACACTGGCCCACTACCAGGGCTACACCCCCGAACAGGCGCTCGAACGCTTGAACACCCTGTGGAAAACCGTCCAGCAATACGGCGGCGAATTCGTATTACTGTGGCACAATTCCTCCTGGAACGACTACTTCTGGAAAGACTGGCATCCTGTTCTCGATGCTTACTGGGGCTGTTAAGAGGGCTTTTCTTGGAGAATTACTAAGAGGAAGCCTGTTTCTTTGTAGAGGCAAAGTAATTATTATCAAATGAATTATAGCCCTTTTGACCAACAGGCAAGCAGAATACGCCGACACTATGCCAATTTTCCTTTGCAACTCCATTTTTCTCGCGTTTTGACTAAAATTAGCAAAACGCGTTTTTTTGTTTAAATAAAAGGACTGTCCTCCCCAACACAATTAGACGAGCGCTGTTTCAGAATGAAGTTTCTAACAGTGCTTTCTAATGCTCTTTTCAACGGACGGAGTCGCTTCTGCCCGAATGTTTTTTGTATATCCTTTTCGCCGATACTTCACTAAATTCTTAACCAATCTTTCCTTGTTATGAGATCCGTACTTAGCCTACTGCTTGCCTTAGCGTTGTGCACAGGCATCGCGTTGGCCCAAACGGCCCGCGTACAGCTGATCCACAACGCGCCTGACCCGACCGTTGACGTGTATGTCAACGGGCTGAAGGCCTTAGACAACTTCGCGTTCCGCACGGCCACCAATTTCATCAACCTGCCTGCCGGTCTGCCGCTACAGGTGGCCATCGCGCCGGCTAACAGCACTTCGGCAGCCGATGCTATCGCAACGTTTAACCTGACGCTGGAGTCGGGCAAAACGTACGCCGTTACAGCCTCCGGCATCGTGGGCAATCCTGGCACGCCTTTCACATTGATCGCCGACGACAAGGCCCTTGAGGCTGCCAGCGACCCGAACAAGGTGGACGTGAACGTGCTGCACGGCTCGCCCGACGCCCCGCCAGTGGACGTAGTGGTGCGCACAGGCGGCAAAATTGTCGCCAATTTAGCCTACGGCAAATTTACGCCGTACTTATCCCTGAACCCAGGCGTGTACTACTTAGACATCAAGCCGGCTGGCAGCAACGCCATCGTACAAACCTATCGCGCCGACCTGACGGGTCTCGGCGGCCAGGCCATCCGCGTCCTGGCCAGCGGTCTATTAGGTGGCTCGCCTGCTTTCGGTTTATACGCCGTTACGGCCAGCGGCGCCGTGGTGGAATTGCCCGCCTCGCCCGTAGCGCGCGTGCAGGTCATCCATAACGCCATCGCCCCGACCGTGGATGTGTATGCCAACGACGCTCTGTTGATTGACGACTTTGAATTCCGTACAGCCACACCGTTTGTATTCGTTCCCGCCGAAGTAGATATTGACCTGGGCATTGCGCCCGCCAACAGCACCTCTGCTAACGACGCTATCGCTACATTTACGGTAAACTTAGAAAACGGAAAGACGTATATCGTAACTGCCTCGGGCATCCTGGGCGACCTGAACAGACCATTTGACCTGAACATCAACGACGAAGCGCGCGAGAAATCAGATACCAGCGCTACCGTGGACGTCGCCGTGCTGCACGGCTCGCCCAACGCGCCAGCCGTGGACGTGGACGCCATTTTTGTGGCTGACAACGTAATTCAAAACCTGCCCTACGATGGGTTTACGCCTTACCTGAGCCTGCCGCCGGCGAAGTACGACTTTGCCATCCGCGCCACAGGCGACCCGAACGTGGTGGCTTCCTTCCGCGCCGACCTGAGCGGTCTGGCTGGTGGCGCTGCCTACGTGTTTGCCAGCGGTCTGCTGGGTGGCAACCCGGGCTTCGGCCTGTTCGCCGCCCTACCCAACGGCACGGTTGTCGAACTGCCGCTGACGCCCACAACGCGCCTGCAGGTCATCCACAACTCACCCGACCCAACAGTGGACGTATATGCCGGCAACACGCGCATCTTAGACGACTTTGCCTTCCGCACGGCCACGCCGTTTATTGACTTCCCGGCCGACCGCGACATTACGCTCGGCGTGGCGCTGCCCAACAGCACCTCAGCTGCCGACGCTATCGCTACCTTCGACGTCAATCTGGAAGAAGGCAAAACGTACATCGTTACGGCCTCTGGCATTGTGGGTAACCCGGCAACGCCGTTCACGCTCATCGTCAACGACGGTGGTCGCGAGGCAGCGGCCAGTCCGGGCAATGTGGACATCGCCGTGCTGCACGGCTCGCCCAACGCCCCAGCGGTGGACGTGGACGCCCTGCTGGTGGCGAACAACGTGATTACCGACTTGGCCTATGGTGAATTCACGCCCTACCTGAGCCTGCCGCCAGCGGTGTACAATTTAGCCGTACGTGCCACGGGCAATCCGAATGTCGTGGCCGCTTTCCGCGCTGACCTGAGCGGTCTGGCCGGTGGCGCCGCCTACGTGTTTGCCAGTGGCCTTCTGGGCGGCAA
>JANWVR010000108.1 GCA_025056735.1 Saprospiraceae bacterium | reverse complement strand
GATTGGGCGGTGGCGAAACGGCAAACTCTAAAATAATTCGCGGCGACTGCTTGCACAACGTGAAATCGTACTCATCTCCTTCGTTCCACAAAATTCCCGCCGGCCCTAAGGAATAGTTGCAATTAACGAACGGCAACGAATGGTAAACTCCTACGGCCCACACGTAAAAACCGCCCTACGGCGGCGTGGCGCTGGTTACTTTGGCGTTGCAGTTGAAGGTCTCCACCTCGCTTCGAGAGAGCGCCTCTTGGGGCACGGACAGCACGATTTTTTCACCCGGCTTCAGGGTCTTCAGGAGTTTATACGTCCCCCCCGCAACAGAGGCTCGCGAGGCGCTGAAGTTGGCTCTTCCTCAACAGGAGTGCATGTGTTGAAAAGGGCGGCTACGCCGACGGCAAAAAGTAATTTTTTCATAAGAAGCTGAATTTTAGTGAAGAATAAATGCCTTGGCAAATGTAAGATGCTTGGCAAAATAGCCCTTTAGAAAAGTGGCCTTTTTGCCAGAAATGGCGGTTTAGCCTACGCCTCTTACAGTAGACTGAAATCCTCCCTTTATCCAAGCTGCAGCCGCCTTGTGCTATTTTCTCTCTTCAGGTTATCTTTGCCTGAAAATGCAGGTCATGCAAGCACAAACATTTCCAAAAAAACTCAACGAGGCGCAACTGCTGCCGTTGAAATTGTTCTCCCGCGACCTTTCCTCAAAGGACATGGAAGCGCTCAAACGCCTGCTTGTGGATTTTTATGACCGCCTTGCTCAGGAGGAGTTGGAACGCCTGCAGCAAAACAAAAGCATTACTCAGGATGACTTAGATCGCTTGCAAGAAACGCATCCGAGGCGTACCCCCTACCCGAAATGACCATTGTCCTGGACACTAACTGCCTGCTGCAAATTATTCCGCGTTTTGCGCGTCATCGCCGGCTTTTTGATAGGATCAAGGAGGGACGCATAGAAGTCGCCGTTACAACGGAAATCCTGGCCGAATACGAAGAACAATTGACCTCGTTCTATTCCTCGGCGCTGGCTGATGCTATCCTGCAAATATTTGACTTGCTGGACAACGTTCGCTACGTGCGCGTTTACTATCGCTGGGGGCTAATTTCCGAGGACCCCGACGACAATAAATTTTCCGATTGTGCCGTAGCCGCAGCAGCAGACTATGTCGTAACCTACGATCGTCATTTCAGGGCGCTCTCGAAGGAGCAGTTTCCACCGCTGGCGTGTGTTACCTTAGAAGAGCTGTACGAAATTCTCCAAAGCGAAAACCCAACAGTTTAAGCGCTCTTACCGCATCAGCGTAACATCCCCTTTCTTCACAAACCACGCCCGTTCGGAGCCGTTGGGCAGGGCATAGCGCAACTGCCATACATATACGTCGGAAGGTGCGGCCTGTCCGTCGGGTCGGCGGCCGTTCCAGGCGTCGGCAGGGCTGCTGGAGGCGAAGAGGCGCTCGCCCCAGCGGTTGAACACCGCCCACTCAAAGGCTGCGTAGGCGCATTCGGGCACGGCGATGGGGCCAAAAGCGTCGTTCACTCCGTCGCCGTCGGGTGTGAAGGCCGTAGGATAAATCGGTTCGCAGGCGCAGTCGCGCGCTTCCAACGAGTACTCGACGCGCCAGTTCAGGCCGCAGTAGGCGATTTGGGCGCTGTACGTGCCTGGGCCTTCCGCCCGAAAGACGGTGTCCCGGCGCCCATCGGCCCAGGTAATGACGGCGCCTTCAGGGGCTTCAGGGCGCAGATAGACCACTTCGCCCAGACAGGTGGGGCGCCTGTGCACGAGGTCAGTCGCTGCGGTATCGTTGGTCTGGCAGTAGAAGGTGGGAGAATAGGGAGACAGTGTCTGGATCTGCGTAGCCAGATTAGAAACCATAAGCGGCCAGTTCGACACCGGTGGCAGGGAGTCTAAAGTTACCTCCACCGTAATGGTCGGGTCTGTCAAGGCAGGTTGCTGAAAATCGCCACAGCCCAACGTCAGCGCTTTTGTCAGTTGCATCAGGCCATTACCACTATTGGCGCTGCCCAAACCCGAAACAGCCACGTGGCGGCCAGAGGCGGCAACGTCCTGCGCGCGAAATCCACCGCCCGGCTGAATGAAATTGCGCCGCAGCAGCTGGCCATTCGGCCCTACCAAATGGATAGAAACATAGCCGCCGTCAGCGGCAGACAGGCCAAAATTGGCGAGGACCAGTACGCTGTCTTTGCCAAAAGGGAGAAGCCTTTTAATGCCTGTATTAAATAGTTGCGTGCTCGTTGTGAAAATATCCACTGGAAGGGCCTGCGTAAACCAGGCCAATTGGCCGTCTTCCGTCAGTTTGACCACATGCAAATAGTTGAATAAGCGCCGCACGGCGACAGCATATCCGTCGGAAAGTACTGTCGGTTTCAAGTTAATCATGCCAAAATGCAGACCCCCGACGTGCGCCATCCAGAGCACATTCCCGCTTTCGCTCCAGAGGAGTGCCTTCCTGTCGGAGACGATTTGAAAGACTCGGCCTTGAGGAGTCAAGCAGACTTGACCCGCATTTCCCGCTTGAGCAGCCGCCCGGCTCCAAAGCAAGCCGCCGCCGCTGTCCAGTTTTATCGCTAACACGCGAGCCAGCCCTGGTGCGTACCCGCCGACGACAAAATGCTTCTCGTCGCCGTCGAAGGAGGTCCACGTTATCGGAGAGGATGTCCGATAGTGCCTTGCCCAAGCGATGCTGCCATCCGGCTGTATCCTTATCAGGGCTAAAGTCAGCGAGTCCGTTTGCAAGGCCAGGGTTGTCGAGGCGTTTTCGCTCGCCTCGAACCCCACCACACGCCTCACTGGACTGAGCGTAAGACGTCGGCGCTGCAAGTTGTAGCCGCAGGCATCCCAATGGAGGAGCTCTACGCCTTGCTCAGAGGCGAGCAAGGTTGCCGTTAGTATCCTTCCATCGTTTAGTGAACGCACGTGACTGGGGTGAATGCGGGTATCTACATCCGCCTGAGGAAAGAGCGACAGAAAGCGTGGCTGAGCCATAGCGCTCCCAAAAGACAGCAAATACAACGAGAAAGCAAGCGAAGTTAACCGTGTCATGTCCATCATCTAACGAGGCCTTACCCTACAGCCCGGGGCATTAAAATGAGCGCTCTTGTCTATGACCGTTTCTCCAGGTTCTGCAGTAAAAGTATGATAACGAATGTCGTCTAAGGAAGTGATACGACAGGAAAGTCTGACCGTTACGGATACCGGTACCCATTGTGCCGGATTGGGCGGCGGCGAAACAGCAAATTCCAGAATAATGCGACTAAATGACTCGCAAATGGTGAAATTGTACTCATCCCCCCCCCCATTCCACAAAATCCCCACTGGCCCTAAGGAATAGTTGCAATTAACGAACGGCAACGAATGGTAAACTCCTACGGCCCACACGTAAAAACCGCCCCACGGCGGCGTGGCGCTGGTTACTTTGGCGTTGCAGTTGCAGGTGTCTACCTCGCTTCGAGAGAGCGCCTCTTGAGGCACGGACAGCACGATTTTTTCACCCGGCTTCAGGGTC
>JANWVR010000007.1 GCA_025056735.1 Saprospiraceae bacterium | reverse complement strand
CATCTTCGTAATCATCAAAAGGAAATTCGTTTTCAGGAATCCGCCCCTCATAAAGCAGTTGTGCAAAGAAAAATTCTTTGAACGTGCGGTGCGCGAAGTAGTAGTATCCCGCCTCGTTGCGCTTTAGGAGCGACCGGGCGCGCAAGAGCGTTTCATCAATGGACAGTTTGTTCTTCTCGAGGAGTCTTTCAAGATCGCGGTGATATATGGAGTAATAATATTTCTTCTTATTATCGTGGTGGTGTATGAAGTAATCTTTCTCCCTCTCATAGGAGTAGAGCGCTACCTGCAAGGACACCTCGTAGAGCAAGCGGCTGTAGTTGCCCTCGGCGCGTGGGTTCAAGTGTTCTTCCCGCTCCAACCATTTGTTCAAGATGATATCATAAATTTCGTATTGAATTATCTTACCGACGGCATTGACGCCCGTGTTCGTCCGCGAGGTTATCCGAAAGAACAGTAAGGAGCCTTTTTTATCTACAATGTCGGAAAGAAAGGAGAGCGTCAGCGGCCGTTTGAAAAGATTGCCCGTCTTCTTTACGATGGTTACAGCCGTTGTGTAATTAGAGGCGCCTATCTGGTAGCGCTTGCCGATGTAGGATTGCACGGTTTGGTCAGAGAGAAGCTCCAGATAGATTTTCTGGTACCCTATAGGCGGTTTTGTATTTGTTGTGGCGCGCTCTTCTGCTTTATTCAAAAAGAACTGCGTTCGACAACTGATAATCACTTTAGCGAAGTTTTTAGCGGCTTCTTCTATTTCGCTGAAAAACCTCTTCGGGTCGTCCAACATCTGCGGCGCTTCGTCTATGCCATCCAATAGGAGGATGGTCTTTTCTGGCTGGGGCAAGCGGAAAACGGCGTTCAGGTCTTTGGTGAAATTGGCATACACAATGGCATATCGGCGTTTGGCCAGAGCAAAGCGAGTAAACAATTCCAACAGCGCGGTGGACTTTCCCACGCCGGTCTCTCCGAGCAGGAGATAAAACTTGCCGTCGTTCTCTGGCCGGTTGAGCTCCTGCAAGAAGACGTCGGAAAACGGTCGAGGGTGTTTTCGGCTCTCATCGGTACAATAGAGTGGCATGTAGTGCTTCAGGGTATCCAGGAAAGAACGGCGCTCACGGACATCAAATAGCCCAAGCGTCTGCAGGGCCCATTCTTGACGGGTTCTCTTCTTATAGAAGCCAAAGAATAAGCGTTGATACCAGCGGAGGTCGCTGTGTTGCTGAATGGCGCGAAGGTCAACGGCCCGAGCACTGGCTAACTCAGCTTTTGGGCCTTGTTGGCTCTCGATTTTGTTCAGCAGTTCCAATAAAGCGTCACGAATCTGGTTTTCGGAGCGCGTCGCCTTGGCGTAGCTGATGACACCGCGGCGAAGGCGCTCCCGAACCTCAGCGTAACGAGCCGACAAGGAAATGGCCTCATCCCGTTGAGGGGCGTCCTTTAAAAAAAGGCGCACTTGCTCCAGAGCCTGGTCAAGATCATTTTGGGCCACTAAGTTTCGGATGTGTTGAAAGGAAGCAGCACTGTCCATCGTATTAGGGTTTTGTGCAACAAAGGTATCAGAAAAAGAAAGTTTGGAGAGATCACTCAACGCAAAAAATATAGCGCATGGATGACTCCTCCTCTTTTCGTTAGGCAAGCAAATAGCGTTCCTATCCATACACCTTTTCGGAGTCATGTCAGGTCTAAGTCCTGCCGCTATTACTGGTTTCAAAGAATGTGCCGATGAACGACCTCCGAGTGCCTTCATACCGGGGCACACTCCGAGCCAGGTTTTAGGAATAAGCTCTGGAGTAGCATCATCAGGAATGAGGTTGCATGGATTAATTACTTGTAGACCTCGTTTAGGCGAGGCTGAATGCCGTTCGCCTGAGGTCGTACCGTTCTGCACATCTACCATCCTGTAACCGCCCGATTTATCGGGTGGACAGACGCAGGGCCCTCTCTATCATATCTACTCTCCTGGCAAACATCACATCTACCACACTCGCCAGCAGACGTGCTACGGGCGCCCGGAAACTGGAGTTTCCGGATACGGGCCGCTAAGATGCGATGCCTGTCAGGATGCTAGATGAAAGAACTAAGGAAGAGACGCGCCATACTCTCCGGTAAACCAGAGGGATACAGGATGATAGATGCACACGCCCATTTTTTAACGCTAAACTACTCAACGAGATACGCGCCGTTAGTCAAAAATTAAAAAAACGAGGGCCTCCTTAGAGCGGATCTTTTCCGCCTGAGCCTAACATCCCTCAGAACGCCTCATAAACCCCCGCCTCTTGCGCCTTTTTCGCCGCATTTAGCGGGGGCAGGCGCGGGTCGTTGGCGCACTCCAAGAAGACGCGATAGGGGCATTTCTTGCAGGTCTCCACGTCGAGTTTTTGGTAAATGGCCTGGATGGCGTCAGTTTTAGAGGTGAAGAAGCGTTCGCGTCCGATTTGATCCATGAATCCGCCGCTTTCCATGACGTCTTGGGCGATGATTTTGAGGCGGACGATGTAAAGGCCTCCGCCTTTTTTCTTCCAGAAGGCGGCTTCGCGGGCGAGCCATTCAGCGCCGTCTAAGTCCACGTAGTTGATGCCGTTGGCCAAGATGAGCAGGTATTTTTCGGGGCCTTTGCGCATTTCGCGCAGGGTGGCGGCAACGTGGTCAATGGCGCCGAAGTAGAGGTGCCCGTCAATGCGGATGATTTTCAATTGCGGGCATTGGGGCACGTTTTTGCGCAGCACATTGACGATCTGGTGGCGGTGGTGTTCTGGGTCAGGGGCCATGATGGCAATGTTGGGCTGCGACGTTTTTTTGAGAAAGAAATAGAGCGATAATAAGACGCCGATATAGACGGCGAATTCTAATTCGGAGAAGAGGGTGGCGAAGAAGGTAACGCCGAGGATGAGGTTGTCCTGTTTACTGGCTTTTCGGATTTCGCGGATGTGTTTGAAGTCAATCAGTCCCCAGCCGATGAGGACGATGAGGCCGGCCAGTGCGGGCGAAGGCAGGTATCGGGCGAAGGGCCCTAAGGCCAGTACGACGATGAGCACCATCAGGGCGGCAAAGATGGCCGACATGGGCGTGCGCGCGCCGGCTTCGTAGTTGACGCCGGAGCGGGTGAACGAGCCCGAGCCGGCGTAGCAGGAGAAGAGGCTGCCCACGATGTTGGACAGGCCCTGGCCAAAGAACTCCTGGTTGGCCACGATCTGCTGGCCCGATTTAAGGGCGATGGCTTTGCCGATGGCTACCGCTTCGATAAGGCCCAGCAAGGCGATAGCGAAGGCACTGCTCAGCAGGCCGCGGTATGTGCCGTCGGTCAAGTTGGGCGGCGTGAAAGCGGGCAGGGCGCGCGGAATTTCGGACACGAAGGGAATGCCCGCATCGGGGCCGCCAATGCCCCAGGCCAGCGCCGTGCCAAACAGCAGCGCCACCAACAGGTGCGGCAGGCGCGGGAAGTGCTTGCGCACATACACGGCAGCGAAAAGCGTGTAGGCAGCTACGGCAAAAATGGGCCAGTTGACCTGGTCAGCGTACTGGATCGCCTGCTTCCAGATGCTCAAAAAGCCCGCTCTGTTGTCAATGGGGGTTCCCAGGACGCCTTTTAGCTGATTGGTTACAATCAGCATGGCCGCCCCGGCGGTGAAGCCCACCACCACGGTGTGCGACACGAAGCTGATGTAGCGCCCCAACCGGGCCAGCGCAAACGACACCTGAATGACGCCGGCCAGAAACGTCAGCAGCAGCACTTTGGAGATGTATTCCGGCGAGCCGGGATTGGCAAACTGGCTCACTGAGGCAAATACCACCAATGAAATGGGCGTCGTTGGCCCAGACACTAAGTGCCGCGACGAGCCAAAGAGGGCCGCCACAATGGGCGTTACGATGGCCGTGTAAAGGCCGTACACGGGCGGCAGGCCGGCGATCATGGCAAAAGCGATGCCCTGCGGCAGTACGATGATGGCGCCCACTAAGCCCGCCATCAGGTCGGCTTTAAGCGTTTCGCGGTCGCGCAGTTCGTCTTTCCAGGCCAGAAAGGGAAAGAACAGCGGCAGGACGTGCTTGCGAAAGTCAAAATGGATATCGTCGGGCAGCGTGGCTTTTACCTCCTCGACGATGTGGTGCAGTTGTCCCCGCAAAAATTCCTTTACGTGCATGGTTTGGGTGGATGTTACCGCCAAGGTTTTGTAGCCCTCTGAAAAACAGCGAGCAATCCGCTTTTCCTGGCGCCTCGGCGGCAAACTTCGTATCCTTATGCTAAACTTTTTGTGCTTTTACGTGAAACTTTCGTGCCCTTGCGTATCCTCTGCGCCTTTGCTGGAAAACCTGTTGGCGCCTCTGTCGTGTTCAAAAGTAAAACGCCTCGTCCACGGGTCGTAGCGCGCGTTTCATCCACAGGGGGCGGCGCAGGTTGTTGGGTCCGGGGGCGGGGCGCGTCATGGCGAGCCATTGGCGATAGACTTCCATGCTTTTGTTCGTGTCCACAAAGATGTCGCCATACTGGTCTTCGGGGTGCGCTTTTTCGACGCGCACCTTTTGGTGCCAGCAGTGCATGCCGGAAATGGGGTCTGGATGCACGGGGAAGGTGATGTTTTGATGGACGCCGCCGTCGCTCCAGTAGATGCGGGCGCTGTCTTTGTCGCTGCTGCGGAAGGGCGTGATGCCGCGGATCTGGCGCATGCGATAGCCGCCCTGGCCGTCTTCTTCGATTTGCACGGTAGCGGTGGCCCAGCGGTTGCCGGGAGCGTCCTGGGGGCGGCGCCAGCGGCCTAAGTGGTGCGAGCAGACGAGCACGCCCGGCTTGACGCCTTCGGTTACCCAGACTTTGTCCACAAAGTAGCCGATATCGGTGTTGACGCGCACCAACGAACCCGTGCGCACGCCCAAGCGCTCAGCGTCGGTGGGGTGCATCCAGATGGGGTTGCGGTTGGCGATTTCGTACAGCCATTTGGCGTTGCCTGAGCGCGAGTGGATGAGCACTGGCAGGCGGAACGTGGGCAGCAGCGGAAATTCGCCTTTAGCGTAGTCAATGTTATCGGGATGGATGTGGCTCTTGATGTAGGTAGGCAGCGCGTATTCGGGCCATTTCCAGTCTATCATCGTCTGGCTGAAAAACTCCTGCTTGCGCGAGGGCGTGGGGAAGCCCACGCAGGGTTTGCCTTTGACCATAACACCGATGGCTTTGCCGTTTTTGCTGATGACGCCCGTTTTGGGGTCTGTAGTCGAGCCGGCCAATTGCGCTTCGGTGAGCGTTTCCTCGTTTTTCAGATAGGCCGATTTTTCTACCAAGAAGGCGCCGTATTTGCGCATGTATTCTAAGGGCGTGAGGCCTTCTCTGGCGGCCGTTTCGGGGAGGCCGGGGGTGTGATCGAAGATGTACTGATAGTATTCGTCCACGGTTACGCATTCGCCGGGTCGGTAGGGCGACTCGAAGTGTTTGCGTACGCCGAGCGAGCCGTCGGGGTCAATGCGCCAGGAGAGTTGGATCCAGAATTCGTCTTCTTCCCACACTTCGCCGGGGTTGACTTCGTAGGTGAAGCGCGGGTTGAGGCCGTTGCGGCGGGCCACTTCGCGCAGCACGGGCTGGCGGAAGGCGATCCAGACGCCGGCGTGGGTTTCGTAGGTGTTCAGGTCGTGGCGCTCCGAGGCGTGGCCCATGGGCAGCACGTAGTCGGCGAAGTAAGCCGTCTCGCTCCAGGTGGGCGTCAGGGCGATGTGGCAACCGATGGCGTCCTCGTCGCAGAGCGCTTTTATCCACATGAAACCGTCGGGGTACGTCCACACTGGGTTGAAGACGCGCGTGAAGTAGGTGTCCAAGCGGCCGCGCTTTTCCAAGAGGAAATGCGGCAGCAGGAACGACATCTCGAAGAAGGCTAAGGGGTATTCTCTGGGGAAGTGCAGTTCGTTCCAGAACTTCTGAGCCGGCGGGTGGTCGAAAAACTTGGGTTTGAACTTGTTCCAGTCGTTGGGGCTGGTGCCGCCCTCAGTGCCTACCGAGCCGGTGAGGACGTTGAGGAAGTGCAGGCAGCGCGCCACAGCCCAGCCGCCGAGGTTGCCCGAGCCGGCCGAGCGCCAGTTGTGGGTGGCGAAGCGCGTGCCGGCCTTGCCGATTTCGATAGCCACTTCACGGATGACGGAGGCCTTTACGCCGCTCTCTTTTTCAGCCATTTCGGGCGTGTATTCGGCATAGACCTCCTGCATTTTTTCGATAAAACGCTCAAAGACGACGGGTTCGCCCGGGTATGCCGTTTCCAGCCACTGTTGCCAGTTGACCCAGTTTTCTAAGTAGTCGCGGTTGTAGAGGCCTTCGTCCAGGATGACTTTGGCCATGGCCAGCAGCACGGCTGCTTCGGAGCCGGGGTAGGTGGGCATCCAGTAGTCGGCTAAGCTGGCGGTGTTAGACAGGCGCGGGTCCATGACGACGAGTTTGGCGCCGTTCATTTTGCCCTCGATGATGCGCTGGGCGTGCGGGTTGAAGTAGTGGCCCGACTCTAAGTGCGCGGAGATGAGCAGGATGACGCGGGCGTTGGCGTGGTCAGGCGAGGGTCGGTCGTGTCCGTGCCAGATGGCGTATCCGAAGCGCGCGCCGGAGGAGCAGATGTTGGTGTGCGAGTTGTGGCCGTCCACGCCCCAGCCTTGCAGGACGCGGTCCATGTAGCCTTCGTGTCCGGGTCGGCCCACGTGATAGACGATCTCGTTGTGTCGGCGTTCTTGCAAGGCTTTGCGGATGCGGCCGGCAATGTCGTCCAAGGCTTCGTCCCAGGAGACGCGCTCCCACTTGCCTTCGCCGCGCTTACCTGAGCGCCGCAGCGGGTAGAGGATGCGGTCAGGGTCGGTGATCTGGTTGATGGTGGCCGGCCCTTTGGCGCAGTTGCGCCCGCGCGAGCCGGGGTGGTAAGGGTTGCCCTCGAATTTGCGCACTTGGCCCGTCTCTTTGTCCACGTAAGCCAGCAGGCCACAGGCCGACTCGCAGTTGAAGCACGTGGTGGGCACGATGTCGTAGGTGCGCTTTTCGCGCCGGGGCCAGGCTTTGGCCTCGTATTCCGTCCAGTTGTGCCAGCGCTCGGGCGGCGGGTAGTTCGTCAGCGCGCTACCCGGTTGCAGGCGCGGCAGCCCATCGTCGCCCCGATGCAATTTGGGAATAAGCCCCAAAGACTCAGCAATTTTTTCAATAATACCTGGCATAAAACAAAGTGTTTCCCCGTACCCGCCAAACTTGTTTGGCACCGTAACAGCCAAACTTGTTTGGCACTGTAACAGCCAAACTTGTTTGGCACTGTAATGGCCAAACTTGTTTGGCCCCAGTACCCGCCAAACTTGTTTGGCCCAACCCTCAGGCCAGTGGAATGCGCTGTGGCGCTTCCACCCAGATTTTTTCCAATTGATAAATCCCCCAAAGCGCCAGCACAGACGCCACGACGCCCACAGCCGGCTCCATTCCATACCAGAACAGCCCTGCCCAGGGGAGAATGTTGCCCAGCCCCAGCGCTGCCCAAAAAGCCTTGCGATAGCGCCCGTGCAAGATCATCTTCACCACCGCCTTGGCGTCGGTGGTTGGGTGCGGCATGACGAGTTCGACGCCCACGACGAGGAGGTTGGCCAGCAGGCCAATCGCCAGCACCTGCACAGGCGCGCCGCCTAAACTCAGCAGGTCTAAACCTTCTAAGATAGTCAGCGCTGCCGCGCCGCCCACGGCGCTGTGCACCAGCATGTGTACCGGCAGCATCGGGCTTTGCCAGAAATCGCGCCCACGCGCTTGAGCGAAGAGAAACGCGGTATACACGGCTACCAGCAGTGCCAGCAACACGCCCGGCGCTATCAGCCCTTCGGCCAGCCCTGACCAGCCCAACCCGGCAGCCGCCAGTTGCAAAGTGAGCAGACCGCCAAACAGCGTCAGCGCATATCCCCCGCGCACCAACCACGAGCGCCATTGCGGGCGCAAAATGACATATAGAAAGCGCTGCGGCTGGTCTAAGTCTTTGACGAGCAGAGCTGTGGTGAGCATCAGAAACACTAGGCTAATGCCCAGTGACCATAGCATCAGCGGCCAGTTGCGCTCGCTCTGGCTCAGGAACAGCGCCATGCCCAGCAGGTAAACGCCTGAAGCCACCGCCTTGGTGGTTACGTAGGCCGGCACCTCCCAGCCCCACATGATGCCTTTGTCCGGGATGCCGTAGACGCGCTTGCCCTGCTGCCCCGTGAGCACCTCGATGTTGCGCGCTGGGCCGAGTTCGCCGTTGGCGGGCACTTCCACGGACGTGCTTTTTTCTAAAAGTTCCTGCACCACGTCTTCGCCCGACCAGGCCAACCGCTCGGTGTACTGGGCATAGTGGCCCACACCGCGCGCCTGAGCGCTCCAGAGACTGCCCTCAGGCATTTCAGCAGCCATAGGTGAAAGCGAAAACTCGTCGCCATCAATATAGAACAAGTTGGGCTTTGTGCTCTTTTCGGGCTTGCGCACGGTGGTCTGGTGGCGTGCCAGCATGATGCTGATTTCCGACTCTGGGTCGTCCATGTCGCCCGAAATGATGGCGTGTTCGGGGCAGACGACCACGCAAGCTGGCTCCAGACCGATGTCGGTGCGGTGGGCGCAGTAGTTGCATTTGGCTGCCGTGCGCGTATCGGGGTCAATGTACAGCGCGTCGTAGGGGCAGGCCTGCATGCACGACTTGCAGCCGATGCAGCGCTGTTTGTCGAAGTCCACAATGCCGTCGGGCCGCGTGTACAGCGCCTCTACCGGGCAGATTTCCACACAGGGCGCATCGGTGCAGTGGTTGCAGCGCAGCACTGAAAACACGCGCCGCGTGTTGGGGAACTTGCCCTTTTCTACCTGCTTGACCCACGTGCGGAAAACCCCCAACGGCACGTCGTGCTCGCTCTTGCAGGCCGTAGTGCAGGCGTGGCATCCGATGCACTTGCGGTTGTCTATAATGAAGCCGTACTTCATGGCGATTTGTTTTGTTTTTGCCCAATAGAAGCGCTCTGCCCTGTTTTTTTTCGCAAAAAAATCGGGCTAAAGGTCGCCTTGCTTTTCTTGACAAAAGCGTGATAAAAGTCACGCGGCTTCCCGTGGAGTAACGGCGCCCAGATTTTGCTCCTTGTAGCGCTTCAATCTGGGCCGTACAACTCCATCCACACCCTGCCCTTTTGGCCGCGCCACAACAGGCGCCGGTGCTGGCGAAGATAGGCGCGGTCTTCGGGCGAGACGTCGTTGAAGACGTTGGAAATCAGCGCGTACTCGTTTGTTTGCGGGTTCCATTCCGCCCACAGGCGCCGGTCGTTGTTGAGCAACAGGTGCTCTCCGGTGTTGCGGTTGGGAAAGGCCGTGCCGGTGCGTTCGATAGGGATGGCATTTTCTTCCATAAAACGCAGCGCTTCTGTGCGCAGGGCATGATAGGGCCGATGCGCCAGCGTGGCGTCCCAGCCCATGGCAATGCCGTGAGGGTAGAGCCAGAGGTTGCCGGAAGCCAATCCGAGCGCGACAGCAGCGGCCAGAGCACAGCGGCGGGCATTGGGCCAGGCCACTGAGCACAGCCCTTGCCAGAAGAGCAAATGCAGCGCTACAAAGCCGGGTAGGAAATACCGATGCGCCGAAAGGTTTTGATAAAAAAGGGCTGAAGGCGAAAGGAACAGCAGCACGCAAACGAGCAGCAAAAGCCAGGGCCGCATTGCCCTCCAGCGGTTCATTCCGGTTAGGGTCAGCCATAGAACAGCCAGTCCCGCCCACTCAAAGACGCGCCCAAAGTCGGCCCAGCGCCAGCCTACAATGGCGATGTTGCGCAGCAAATCGGCGCCGCGCGCCGGCTCGAAGGCCGACGCCCAGGGCGAAGCGGCGTGAAAGCCCGTCCAGCCCGTGGCCTGTTGATGCCACAACAGGAACCACCCCGCTAGAGCAAAACCGGGAAGGAAGGCCCAGCACCGGCTCAAATCGGCGAGTCTGAGCGCAAATCGGTGGGCAGACAGTCCTGGTCGCCACCACAAGCACAGCTGCCAGGCCAACAATGCCACCGCCGTCATCATGCCGCGCAGGCTGACAGCGCATAACCCCAGCACGCCCACTGCCGCCCACCACGACCGCTCTTCCCACAGCGCCCACACGGCCAACAGAAAGAAAAAAACCAACACCACATCTGGCCCAACTAAGCCGCTCTGCGCCGCCAGCACCGGATCCGAGGCCGCCAACAACGCCAAGCCGGCCCCATACCAACGCGAACCGCCCATGCGCGCGCCAAGGCAAAACAGCACAGCCATCGCTCCCGCCACAAAGGGAAACATCGCCCAGTGGCTGACAGCCAGCGTCTTGCCAAAAACACCCCACACCCACGCCAGATAGTAGCCCAGCATTGGCGGATGGCCGCTGTCTATCGTCTCCGGCAAAGGCGCCCAGCGCAGCCCGTTTTCATAAAAAAAATGGGCGTGCTTGCTGCCCAACTGCACCGTATCCCAAAAAAAAGGGTCGTGCTGCACTTCTGCCGTCCAGGCGGCTGCCCCAGCCAGCAGGGCGGGCAACAACAGCCAGCGCTCGATAGCGCCAGCCACACGCGTCAGAGTTGCTACTGCCATCCGTGTAGGCGTCAGGGCCACTCAGCCCCTCGGATGCAAAGAGACGAAGAAAAATCGGCACAGTACCGACCGATACCGAATGGGCACATCGGAACACCTTCCAACAAAATGCACACCCGCAACGCCCGCCCTCCCACTGCCCCGGACCGCGCGCCTTAACTGCTGTTGCCCTGCAGCAGCCAGCGCCCGCCCGCACCGACACCCGCCCTACAAAGGAGAAACCATCCGCACGCCGGGGCACACGCAACCTATCTCGCCATCGAAGCAAATGGCGGACTTCCGCAAAAAGCTCCTATGCAATATCCGGCAAGCAAATTTCGCATCGGCAGGCGCCAGCAAAAGAACGGAACGGGCGCTCGGCGCTGTTCAACTCTCCGCAGAGGCGAGACCGAAAAACTTTAATAAAATTTTAACATAGAAATAATTGCCATTAAAATCGCCAGCACAGTCGAAAATATTCCACGGGCATGGAAAATATTAACTAAAATCCAAACAATGTATCCCAAAAGTAAACAAGGCGATTTTTTTGTCGAAAATTTTAAGGATAAGCATTCCGAATGGGCAAACAAATGCACATCCCGACTCTTTATAGGTCGTTGCTCCTGCCAGAAGACACCTTTTATCATGCTCGCATTTTTCTCACATCACTATCATTCACCTATCAAAATTAGTTCGTTATGCGTACTAAAAACATTTGCTCAGTCCTGTACCCACGGGGGGGGGGGACTACTGACTCTCGTTGCGCTGTTGATAGCGCTCTTATCGTTTAACGCCTGCCAGAAGGACTCGCCTGCGCTTAGCGAGAAAAGCCTCAGCAGCATCGGCGTTTCGCCTCGTTCGGAGGGCAATACGTTCACT
>JANWVR010000005.1 GCA_025056735.1 Saprospiraceae bacterium | reverse complement strand
GAAATGCTACAAGCGCAGGGGCATCGTGTGCGGCTGCTAACGCGCACTCCGCGAGCCGAAAACCACTACGCCTGGGACCCCATTGCAGGCCAGATAGACGATGCCGCTGTGCGAGGAGCTGACGCCGTCATTAACCTGGCGGGCGCGGGCATCGCTGAAGAACGCTGGACACCTGCGCGCAAACGGGTGATCATCGCCAGCCGGGTAGAGAGTGCGCGCGTACTGCGCGAAGCCTTTCAACGCCTGCAGCACATGCCCGAAGCCTATCTGGCGGCCTCCGCCATTGGCTACTACGGCAACTCCGGCGAACGCTGGATGACCGAAAACGACGCACCCGCCGACCAGGGCTTCCTCAGCACCTCCACTGTGGAGTGGGAACGGGCCACGGAAACCGTCAGTACCCTGGGCATTCGCACCGCCGTCTTTCGCATCGGCATCGTGCTGGAGCAATCGGGCGGAGCCCTGCGCGAAATCATTCGACCCCTGCGCTTTGGCATCGGCGCCTACTTCGCCGACGGGCAGTCCTGGTACTCGTGGATTCACCGCGACGACGTTTGCCGCATGTTTCTTTGGGCCCTCGAAAACCCGCGTGCCGAGGGCATCTACAATGCTGTAGCACCGCACCCGGTGCGCAACCGCGAATTGGTGCAGGCCACAGCGCGCGCCATGGGTCGCTGGGCCATCCCCGTACCTGCGCCCGCCTTTGCTCTGCGCCTGATGCTGGGCGAAATGGCCGACGTGGTGCTCAACAGCACGCGCGTTTCGGCAGATAAAATCCGACAGGCGGGCTTCACCTTTCAATATCCGCATCTGACCGAGGCGCTGGAGCGCATTTTCAGGCAATAACACACAACCAAGACGAATGGGTTAGGTTGCCTAAAGCGGTCTCCATAACTGACCTTGCGCAAGTCATCTCTGCTGCGCCCCCCCTTCTTCTATATCATCCTTTAGAAAAGCGCCAAGACCACACCTGTGTTCATTTTTTAACTGCCAAGGACGCAGAAGGCCGCAGAGAAAAATCCTGTGCCTCCCCTCAGGTTTTCAATAAAAAATTAAAAAGTGCGAAGGCCTTCCTGAAAGACAACCTTCCAACGCATGCATAACGATGAAACGCATGTGAACGTTAAGCGGAAGAAATAGGGGAGCTCAAAAGCAGAAAAGTAAATCATCTTGCGAAGCGGGCCAGTGGAGAGCAATTGCAAGGGAGCTTATTTCAAACTTGGCGTCTCGAGGAAGCGCCACCTCAACATGTGGGTAGAAGTTTTGAGGAAGCATTGCGTTCTTATCGTCTAAAAACGAGGCCGCTTTCAAGACGGCTGTGTTGAGGTAAATGCGAAGGCAAGGGCTTTAAAGGCGGTTTTAATGGATTTAATTTGTTGCAAAAAAGTCATGCGGGCATCTTTGTTGTTGCAATGAAATACTGGCCCAATCGCTTAACATGGCTGCAAATCCTCTTTTGGGGAGTATTCTGGGTACTGGTGCCCATCGTGTTGCTGGGCAACTGGGAAAACCCGGAGCGCATTATGGTGCGCAGCGCTGTGGTGCTCACGGGCATCATCGTAGTCATCTGGCTGAATGTGGAGGTATTGCTGCCTCGGCTGTATTTCGACAAAAGAGAGGCCCTGTACGTCGCTGTTGCCGTAGGGCTGTTGGTGGCCATTGTATTGTTGGTGAGTTGGGAAGGGGCTCCGTGGGCTGAGCATTTCAAGCGCCCGCGCGGTAGCGGTCCGCCACCAGGCATGAAGCCGAATGTGGCTTTTAAATATCTGGGTATGGCGATGCCGTACTTTACTGCTCTTCTTGGCAGCGCGCTGTTCGAGGTGGCCCGATATGCGAACCGCAAGGAGCGAGAGGCTGCTGAGCTGCGTGGCGAAAAGTTGGAAGCCGAGCTGAAGTTTTTGCGCTCGCAGATTAATCCACATTTTCTGTTTAACGCTCTCAACAACATCTACGCTTTAACGGTAACCCGGTCAGAGCGCGCTCCCGAGATGTTGCTCAAGCTATCGGGCATGCTGCGCTACATGCTTCACGATTGCAAGGCCGACCGCGTGCCACTGGGCAAGGAAATCGAATACCTGCGCCATTTTATTGACCTGCACCGCCTCAAAGACAGCCGTGGCCTCAACGTGGAGGCACAGCTCGACGAGTCGCGCCCTCACCTGCTTATCGCACCGCTGTTGCTTGTGCCGTTTGTCGAAAATGCCTTCAAACACAGCAAAATAGAAAATCGTGAAAAGGGATGGATTTCCATACGCCTTCGCACCGGCGACGACCACATCGTTTTTGAAGTGGAAAACAGCCTTCCTGAGGGCGTCCACAGCAAAGATGACGTAGGCGGCATTGGGCTGCTCAACGTACGCCGCCAGCTGGAACTGCTTTATCCTGACCGACATTTGCTCGACGTCCGCCCTGAAACCGACCGCTTCCGAATACATCTTTACCTCAACCTTAGCGCGCCCGCGCCCACAAATTCCTCTTTGGCATGAATCTGCCTATTCGCTGCTTAGTCGTGGACGATGAAGAACTCGCCCGCACGTTACTTCAGCATTACATCGAGCAGACGCCCAACCTGCATTTAGCCGGTACCTGTGCGAATGCTATGGACGCCGTTGCTGCCCTTCACCAACAGCCCGTAGACTTGCTGTTCTTAGACATCCAGATGCCCGATCTCACGGGCATTGACCTGCTCAAGGCGCTTGTCCAGAAGCCTGTCGTTATCTTTACAACCGCTTATGAGCAGTATGCCTTAGAGGGATATGAACTGGCCGCTGCTGACTACCTGCTCAAGCCTTTTTCCTACGAGCGCTTCACACAGGCCGTAGCCAAAGCTACTGCCCACATAAAGGCGCGCTACCAATCACTGCTCCCCGACGACGGCACAAACGACGCCGGTACTGTTCCTCGAGACCATCTTTTAGTCAAAGCCGAACACCGAACCCGGCGCATTCGCTTCGACGACATCCTTTACATACAGGGCATGCGCGAGTACGTCTCTTTTTATCTCACTTCCGGGCGCCTCATGGCGCTCTTGTCGCTCAAACACTTAGAGGAAATACTGCCGCCGGAACGCTTTCTCCGCATCCACAAATCGTATATCGTATCGTTAAAGCATGTTGAAGCAGCCGATGAGGAGTACTTGTATATCGGCGATCAGAAAATTCCCATCGGCCCTAACTACGCCAACCTCATTCAGAAGCGCCTGCTCTGACGGCTATTTCATTTTTTCCGATACTTATCAATTACCGCTGCATCCACGCCGCGGCGTTCTAAGTCGTCCACGATGCGGTTGGCCTCGCTGAGGCTGTTGGTGCGCTTGACGACAACGGCTGCGTACTTGCCGCGGTTGTAGTATCCGATTTCGGCGTCAGTGTAGCCCATTTTGATGATGCGCTGCATTTCGCGGCGGGCGCTTTCGAGTTTGGTGAAGGAGCCAGCCACGACGCGGTATCGGCCGTCACGGGTATCGTTATCTAAGTCCACGGGCGCAGGAGCAGGCGGCGGTGTGGTCGGCTGCGGTTGTGCAGGTGGAGGTGCCGCGGGTTTTTCAGCCGGGTGCGAGGGCGGGGTGGGCGGCTCTGGAGTTTTATTCTGGGAGGACGGCGGCGCAGGGTTTTCTTCGACGCCTTCGCCATCGCCAGAGATAATAATCGAGGTGTCACCTTGGAAGAGCGTGCCGACCGAGTCCGGATCCGTATAGCTTAAGTTGCGTTGCTGATCGAATTCCTGGGCTTCTTTTACGAGCGAAGCCTGGCGGTTTCGCATCTGGCAGGCCTTGTAGCCAGCCACTGAGATGAGGCCGACCAGCAGGGCGTACAGCAAATAGGTCAGGATTTTGGTTGTGTTCATGCGTTGTTCAATTTCTTTTCCATGAGTTGTTGGCGCGGTCGGCGTCTGGGATGAGGCGGTCGCCCAATTCAGCGCGGCTGACACTTTTACCCGCAGAGCAGTTAATGGAATGCAGGCGCTCGCCGTTTTTCCAGACATCCGCTTTCAGATGCACGGTTTCCGATGTTTTATCGGTGTAAGTAATGTGCAAATGTACAGGTATGGGTAGGTTTCCGACGCGCTCGACAGTGATGACGTCGCAGTCGGCCTCAGTGTTTCGCTTTACTTCGCGGAGGGCCAAGTCTGGGTAGCCCCATTCGAAGAACCAGGGGCGCCACAGCCAGTTGAGGTTTTGGCCGGAGGCTTCGTTCCAGGTGAAGAAGAAGTCGTAAGGCGTGGGATGTTTCCCTTTCCAGCGGTTCATGTATTCGACCATGCAGCGGTGGAAAGTTTCATAGCCCAGTTGGTCGAGCAGCACCGTGTAGGCCGCCTGCGGGCGCGAGTAAGAAGCAATGCCATAGGCCGGGCTGCGCAGAAAGCTGGAGCGCACCATAGGCGGTACGTCAAAGTCGTTGCCAGCGGAGAACCCGTAGCCGCGCAGGTTGCCTCTGCGGCCAGTGAGCGAGTCGGTCAGGAAGAAATCGAAGAACGAGGCCCACCCTTCGTCCATCCAGGCGTATTCCTGTTCGTTGATGCCCATCATGAACGGGAAGTAGGTATGCGCGACTTCGTGTACAGTCAGGTTGGTGGGGTCTCCAGGCGCCACGCTGGCATCGTTGACCATCATCGGGTATTCCATGCCGTCGTTGCCGTTGAAGACCGTCATACACGGATAAGGGAAGGGGTAGCCCGGTAGCCAGAAGCTCATGAGTCGGATGCCGTCGGCGGCAATGCGCGCGACGCGGTAAAAGTCGGAGGACCCAGTGGCGTAAGCAGCGCTGACGAACGTGCGACGGCCCGTGGCGCTATCCACTACGACGGAGGTGGCGTCCCAATTGTAGTGATCGCTGGCAGCAAAGGTGAAATCGGGCACGTTGGTGGCGCGGTATCGGAACACGTGTTGGCTGGCCCGGCGGAATACGCCGCCGCGTTTGAGATCGTCTTCGGTGAAGATGCGTACGACCGTGTCGGCACGGTGCGCCCGCTCGAAGCGCTCCAGATAGGGTTTTTCCAACAGGTCGGTGGCATTTTGCCATTCGCCGGTGGCCCATGCCATGAAGCCGCGGGGCAGGGTGATGGTTACGTCGTAGTCGGCAAAGTCGTGGTAAAACTCCTGCTGCCCGCTGTACGGGGTGCCAGCCCAGCCTCGGATGTCGTCGTAGACGGCTATTTGCGGGTACCAATAAGGCACGAAGAAGGTCGTCGGGTCGCATACGCATTCGCGGGTGGCGCGCTTGTCAGAGGGCAGCGTATAGGCCCATTTTATCTGTATGCGTGCGGAGTCGCCCGGCAACAGCGGTTTTTGGCGGATGTTCACATCCAGAAAAGTGCGGCGGCGCGTGCGCTCCTTTTCAGGTATGGGCTGCCCGTTGAGGCTAAGCTGTTCGATGCGCACGCCCTCGCCTACGTCGTCGGGA
>JANWVR010000113.1 GCA_025056735.1 Saprospiraceae bacterium | reverse complement strand
CAACGCCGTTACGCTGGATCGGGCGGTGCTGAACACGACGGGTGTTCTGTACTACGAGTTGAAGACGACGAAGGACAGCGCTACGCGCAAGATGATTCAGACGAAGTAACGACCACAGAGGCGGCACTTTCCGTGTACAGGAAGGTGTTGCCTCTTACTTCCCGTTGAGGAAGTGGGTACTTTGAAATCGGTTTTTGGGATGGCCTCTCTCCGCAAGATGGAGGGGGGCTTTTTTCATTTTATGCGCTGGCGATGGCTCCACTTCGGTTTCCGCTTTTTCCGCCTTTCATAGATAAACCCCATCCGCGCTTTACGGACAATTCCATTACCTTCGCCTTCTCACTGTTCAGCCTATGCGAGATTGGTTAGATTTAATCGGACGTATCTTTCTCTCAGCCATCTTCCTCTTTGAGGCCGCGGACTCTGTGCTAAACTTTGACAAAACTAAGATGACGATGGCCGAACACGGCCTGACCTGGCGTCAAGACATGCTCTTGTTGGGCGCCATTTCGTTTTTGATACTGGGCGGCGTGATGGTACTGATCGGCTATCGCACGGCTTTAGCCTCGTTCTTGCTTCTGGTCTATTGGGTACCCGTTACGTTCATCGTACACGATTTCTGGAACTACAGCGGTGAGGCGCTGCGAATACAGAGCATTTTTTTTATGAAGAATATGGCCATCGCCGGCGGCTTGATGATGCTTATAGGCAAGGGTAGCGGCCGGTACAGCGTCAAGCGCCTTTTGGCGACCACGCGCGTTTGAGAGAGTGCTCAGGTAACTTTTGCCCGCGCAACAACTTTAGAGAAATATGCCGGGAAGAAGCGCTTTAGATATACCCCTAAGACCTCTTTGCCGCCAAACCATATCTCCTCCTTGCCGTGCTCCGTGGCGCGCAGGATTTTGCGCGCGGCCTTTTCGGCGGAGATGCCGTTAGCAGTAGCCTCGTCCATGCTGCCCTGGGGCTGTCCTGAGCCGGTTAGTGCGTTGATGCTGACTTGTGTGCGTACAAATCCCGGGCATGCAATCGTAATGCGTATAGGCGTATGGGCAAGTTCGGCGCGCAAACTGTCAAAAAAGCCGTGCAGCGCGTGTTTGCTGGCCGCATAACCCGAGCGCAGGGGCGTGCCAAACTTACCGGTCAGGCTGCTAACGACAACGATATGACCCAGTTGGTGCATGAGCATGCTGGGCAGCAGCGCCTTAGTGAGGGCCACAGTGCCAAAGTAGTTGACGTCCATCAGGCGTTTATCTACCTCGAGGGAGGTCTCGGCGGCCAGACTGCGCTGCGAGATGCCTCCGCAGTGAATGACGATATCTACTTTGCCCACGCGCTTGAGCACTTGCTCCACTATAGCCGGTATGCTGTTATGAGATGCCAGGTCTAAGGGCTGCACCAAAATGTCGGTCGCGTCGCGGCGGCTGGCTTCGGCGGCGACGTTTTGAAGCGCAGCTTCGTTGCGGGCCGACAAAATGAGATGAGCGCCGCGTTCGGCCAATTCGTACGCCAGCGCCTCTCCAATGCCTGAAGAGGCTCCCGTTACCCATACGCGCTTTTGCTGGAAGTAGTCGGTCATGTTTCTCAAATATTAGGCTTAATTCAAAATGCACCGGTTCACTGAAATGTTTATCCCTGGAACACAAGAAGGAGAATACCGCAAAGGTGTGAAGAGGCGCACAAGGAGTCGGCGCGTGGTGCTCGAGAGAACAGAAGGATTGGACGCGTCTCACCCGACGTATGAAAAGGGAGAATCTTGGGCTCACGGTGTTTCGGGTGTCTGCCGACCGCGCTCACAAAGGTAAAAATGCCACAACATTCGTGTACCTACACTGCGCCAGGGCCGCCAGTGAGTTGTGAGTACCTCAAATTCCGGATGCGCCGGACGCTTTGGCAGACCCTTTAGGGCTCGAAAGGCTTCCTGCATAGCAATATCGCCCCGGGGCAGGATGTCGGGCCGGAGCAGACATTCCGACAAGTAGATGTCGGCCGTCCAATGGCCAATGCCCTTGATTTGTGTCAGCGTTGCGCGTACGTCCTCATCGGGCAGAGCCGTCAACCGTTCGAGGTCGAGATCGCCCTGCACAATACTCATAGCCAGCTGGCGTGCATAAGTCATTTTTTGCCGACTGAGTCCGGCTGTGCGTAGCTCCTCTTCAGAAAGTTGCAAGAATGCCTCGGGTGTGAGCGGGTTTGCTCGTTCCCGAAGGCGGCGAAAGGCGGCATTTGCAGAAGCCAGCGAGACCTGCTGCTCCAGGATGATGTGTACCAAGGTAGCAAAACCTGGCTCGCGGCTCCAGAGAGGCGGATAGCCATACTGCGCTAATACCTGCGCTAAGGCCTCATCGCGCTTGGCCAACCATTCGCTGGCTTCGATCAGGGTGGTTTCGTCTAACCGTCGTATCATTGCTGCAAAACTACCACACACCATGCGCATAGCTACCCTGACGCTCCATCCGGCTTTAGATAAAAGCGCCGACGTCGAACGCATGATCCCTGAGCGCAAACTGCGCTGTTCGACACCGCATTACGATGCTGGCGGTGGTGGGATCAACGTATCCAAAGGTATCCGGCGTCTTGGCGGTCAGTCCACCGCTGTTTTCCCTGTCGGCGGCAACAACGGTCAACGTCTGTTAGAACTGCTGGAAAAAGAGGGCGTTGCAACCGCACCGGTGGAAGTGGCGGGCGAGACGCGCGAAAATTTTTCAGTCTTCGAGACCACCACCGGGCACCAATATCGCTTCACGTTACCGGGCGAGCCGCTCTCCGAGGCGGATGCTGCTGCCTGTTTGGATGCCGTGCGGCGCTTGCAGCCCGACATCGTAGTGGCCAGTGGCAGTCTTCCGCCCGGACTATCAGATGACTACTACGCTCGGGTAGCGGTAGAGGCCCGCCAGATGGGTGCTCGCTTAGTGTTGGACACCTCTGGCGATGCCTTAAAAGCCGCGCTTGAGGCGGGTGTCTTCATGCTCAAGCCCAATATCGGCGAACTCAGCCGCTTAGTGGGCGTGGAACGCTTGGAGCTGAACCAGGTGGACGATGCGGCTATGTCGCTGATTCACTCCGGTAAGTGCGAGATTGTAGTTGTCTCGTTGGGTCCGCACGGCGCTTTGCTCGCCTTCAACGATGGTTTTGTACACGTAGCGGCGCCCATCGTGGATAAGCGCAGCACCGTAGGCGCTGGCGATAGCATGGTGGCCGGTATGGTGTGGGCGCTTGGACAAGGCAAACCACCGCTGGAGATGACACAGATAGGTGTAGCCTGCGGCACTGCAGCCACAATGAATGTCGGCACCGAACTTTTCCGTGCTGAAGACGTCTGGCGCCTGCTAAGCTGGATACAAACTTTTGGCAAACGATACCGATTTACCGATTTTTAAGGCTTATGCCTACTTTTGCCCCTCAACCATTGTCTCTTCTGATTTTTTTATGATAAATTTGATACTCTTTGGCCCTCCGGGTTCGGGTAAGGGCACTCAGGCGGCGCATTTGGTCGAGCGTTACGGGTTGGTACACATCAGCACAGGTGATCTCTTTCGACAGGAAATCGGCGGCGGCACGCCTTTAGGCCGGGAAGCTCAAGCCTATATTTCGCGCGGCGAACTGGTACCCGATCATATCACCATCGGCATGCTTCGCAACAAGGTGGAGGCACACCCTGAGGCCCCAGGCTTTATCTTCGACGGATTCCCACGCACTATCCCGCAAGCAGAGGCCTTAGACCACCTCATGAGCGAAGAGGGAGGAGCCATTCATCTGCTCATTGCCCTCGAAGTAGAAGATGAAGAAATCGTCCGGCGCATCAAGGGTCGGGCCGCTATTTCAGGGCGTGCTGACGATGCTAACGAAACCATCATCCGAAACCGAATTGCCGTGTACAAAAGCGAGACCGCTCCCGTCTTTGATTATTATGCCCGACAGGGGAAAAGCCATCGGGTTAATGGCGTCGGTTCTATTGAGGAAATTTTTCAGCGCCTGTGCGTCATCATAGACCCATTGGTAGAACCCGGCGAGAGCGCAGCAGTCTGAAAACTTCATGCGCTAAGGCCGAATGCCTTGCTATCTTTGCCATTGCTTTGCCCTGCGCTCATTCGTTGTTGTAATATTAAATCCACATGGCTGTTCCGTCCAATCCCTGGTCTGCTTTCTGGCAACGCCTGCCAGCGCCGCTGCGGAATCGCTATTATCTGGCGTTGCTAATTTTTTTCTTTATCCTGATTTTTTTGGATAAAAACAACCTGTGGACGCAATGGCGCCTGTGGCGCGCTAAAACTCGCCTTCAACAAGACCGGGAACTCTACCGCCAAAAAATTGAAGAAGCCAAAGAGCAAGCCGATGCCTTCGAACTAACGAAGGAACGCTATGCCCGCGAGCGCTACTACATGCGACGGGCGGGTGAAGATGTGTACATCATTCAAGAGTCGAAATAACACACCCGATTTGTCATGTCTGTTTTAGTCAACAAGCATTCGCGCGTCATCGTGCAAGGATTTACGGGCAAGGAAGGTACCTTCCACGCTGAGCAAATGATCGCCTACGGCACCCAGGTCGTCGGCGGCGTTACGCCCGGGAAGGGCGGCCAGACCCACTTAGACCGCCCGGTTTTCAACACCGTGGAGCAGGCCATCAAGGCTACCGGTGCCAACACATCCATCATCTTTGTGCCGCCAGCCTTTGCCGCCGATGCTATCATTGAAGCTGCCCAGGCCGGCATCGAGGTCATTGTAGCCATTACCGAGGGTATCCCCGTACAGGACATGGCGCGCGTCAAGGCGTATGTAGACCGCACCAAAAGCCGCCTAATCGGGCCAAACTGCCCGGGTGTTATCACACCCGACGAGGCCAAAGTAGGCATCATGCCCGGCTTTGTATTCAAGCGCGGGCCGGTAGGCTTGGTGTCCAAATCAGGCACGCTAACGTACGAGGCTGCTGACCAGGTGGCCAAGGCGGGCTTAGGTCTCACAACCGCTATTGGCATCGGAGGCGACCCCATCATTGGCACCACCACGCGTGAAGCTGTCGAACTTTTTATGAACGATCCAGAAACGGAAGCCATCATCATGATCGGTGAAATCGGCGGCACGTTGGAGGCCGACGCCGCGCGCTGGGTGCGCGCCATGGGCAACCCTAAGCCCGTTATCGGCTTCATCGCTGGCCAGACAGCGCCCAAAGGCCGCAAAATGGGTCACGCCGGCGCCATTGTCGGCAGCGCCGAAGACACTGCCGCCGCCAAAATGCGCATCATGGGCGAAAACGGCATCCACGTCGTCGAATCGCCCGCCCAAATCGGCGCTACGGTCAGGCGCGTGCTTGACGGTGTAACGGTCGGATGAACAAATGCCGGTGCGTACCGGGCGAAATACGCTACTTTAGCCCTCCTCAGAGCAACTGAGGAGGCCTAATTTCTTTTCATT
>JANWVR010000064.1 GCA_025056735.1 Saprospiraceae bacterium | reverse complement strand
ACTAAATAAGAAACGCATACTCAAAATGAATGCGGACGCAGCACTCCACGCGCCCGGGTTTTCGGGCCGCAATTTACGCGCTTTGCCGCACCCCGTAACCGCCAAACTTGTTTGGCAAAGTAACCGCCAAACTTGTTTGGCAAAGTGTCGGCCAAATCCGTTTGGCCCGTCCTCACCTCTTTCTGCGTTTTTTCATCAAAAAAACCGGCGAGGAACGGCTGCATAACAAAGCCTTTTCCTCGCTGGTTTATCTTCGAATGAAAACGGATGAAAATTCCGCCTTACAGCCGCCGAACGGCGGCAGAACCCGTCGTGTGCACGGTGCTGGAAGCGTCGGAGCGCACATTGACCTCCTCGTCGGCGTTGACGCGAGCGGTGCTTTCGTTGGCGGCATTAATGTTGGCTACCTCAACGCGCCAGCCGCTGGCCTCTATTTTAGCGCCGTTGGCGAGATAGGCTTCGAGTTTGTCGCCTTCGCCCATGAGCTCTACGCTGGCTCTATTGTTGAGCGTTACTCTGAGGTTGTTGGAGTTGTATAGCCCGCGGATGTTTATCGGCCCGGTAGCGGTGATGGACGACCGGCTTTCATCAAAGCCCTGGATGGTTACCTCCCCCTTGCCGTTAGCCACCAGACTGGTGAAGACTGGCGTATGCACAGTGCAGCGAATGGCGCCGCTGCCCTTGCCTTTGGCAGCGGAGAGAATAAGGGTGCGCCCACGGCGCACAACGGAGACCTCCTCGGCGCCGGAGGTGTTGTCGGGGCAATGGATGCCAAAGGTTTCGTCGTGCAGGAGGTCCACCTTCAGGTCGCCATTGAAGATGAAGTTTTCCACCGGGTCGTTGCTGCCCAAGCCGTCGTCGCCGAACGCGCAATGCGGACACATCAGGCCGCTGAGCGTCATCTGAAACGCCTGCCCAGGGTTGTTTTTGACCCGATAGGTGTTGTCGGCATAGTCGGCCTCTACGCGGCGATGCGGGCCTTCTTCGAACACGATGTATTTGCCCTCGGGCACGCGCAGCAGGAGTTTCGCGCGCTGGACGCGCCAGCCCTCGTTGCCTAGGCGGATGCGAGCGGGCAGGGTCAGCGTGTTGCCAGCGAGCGTTACGTCAAAGGGTATCTCACTGGCGTACTTGTGCGCGGCCTCTGCCGAAGGGCCGCGGGCGTGGAGCGTACTGACCCCCTCAAAGCGCCCGGACTGGCTCAGCTCCACCTCGATGCGCGGCGTACCAACGGAGCGCCTGTTCACGTCGAAGTAGATGTCGGAGTCGTTGTCCCAGCGCCACGAAGAGATGTCCTGGGGGTCAAAACGCACATAGAGCGTATCCGAGGTCATGCCGCTAAAGTCTACGGTACGGCTCAGCGAGCCTTCTTCGCTGTATTGCTTAGCGCCCCAGAAGGCCAGAGCAAACAGCGAGATAATGTTGAGCACCCACAGCACCGTCATGCCCGCGCCCAGCCAGGCCGGCGATTGGAAGCGGAAGATGGTGCGCAAAAGCCACAAAGCCAGCCCAATAACGGGTATGCCGACGACAAAAAACAGATTGATAAAGCCCAAATAGGCTGCTTCAGTCGGCAGCGGGTTTAAAAAGGAAATGTAAGACTGGCCGGTAAAAAAGGCGATCGTGCCCGCCACCCAGGTTGCGCCTAAAGCCAGCACCAACCCGATGGCAATGAAAATGGCTGTGCCTTTGAAAAATTGCACCAAAAACGCAGCGCAACCCGAAGCCAGGTTGGAAGACGTAGCGCCCAACTTAGAACCGGCCTGCTGGCCGAAAGCCCCGGCCCGGCGCGCAAAGCGCTCGGCGCCTTCCTCGACTTCACGCACGATGTTCTCGAGGTTGGGCGTCTGACCGCGCATGGCCAAACGCTCGGCTGCTGTACGCGCCGGCGGTATCAGCAGCCACAGCAGCACATAGGCGGGCACCCAAAAGCCAAAGGATATGAGCGCTAGCAGGATGAAGATGAGGCGCAGCCACAGGGGATCGTTCAGCCCAAAATAGGCCGCCAAACCCGAGCACACGCCTCCAATGACAGCGTCGCTTTCGTCGCGATAGAGCCGACGCCCGGGCTTAAAGGCCTTCGCTTCGCCCGACTTGCCCGTACTGGCGCTGCTGCCGCCGGCCTCGCCGCCGAAGTCTTCGGGTTTGCCCATGACCTCCGCGGCGGCCTCTACATCCGCCAGCGACACAATAGCGCGCCCGCCCAGACGGCTGCTGATGAGCTCGCCCAAACGCGCCTCAATGTCGCGTAGAATCTCGTCGCGTCCTTCGTGCTCGCTCAGGCGACGGCGAATATCGTCTAAGTAATTGGACAAAAACTGGTAGGCGTCTTCGTCTATGGTCAGGGCGTAACCGCCCAGGTTGATTTGCATGATCTTGTTCATTGCTTTGTTTTGTGAAAAGGTGGGTAAAGAATGTTTTTGTCGTCATGGTCAGGAGCGCTCGTCGTCGGGCGGCCGCTGCGGTTCAATGTGCAACAGTGGTGGCGGCTCGCCAGGCGGCTGACCCTGTCGGCTGGCGGGCAATGCCAGCGTCCGATCTACGGCGCTGACCAATTCGCGCCAACTGGCGGCCAATTCGCCCAGAAAGGCCCTGCCCTCCGCCGTAATGGTGAAATACTTGCGCGGAGGGCCCTTGATACCCTCGCGCCACACGTAGTCCACCAGTCCATCGCTCTTCAGGCGCACCAGTAGCGGGTACAACGTGCCCTCTTTCATCGGCAAACTGGCGCCTTCCAAACGCTCGATGATCTCCGGCGGGTAGGTCTCGCGCTCAGCCACCACTGCCAACACGCACATCTCCAGCACGCCCTTGCGCATCTGCGCTTTCGCATTTTCTAAATCCATGTGTCTTGCGTTGCTTTTATGCGCCCTCAACGGACGCTATTCCTTGTTTATTCGCCTACTTTTCGAGGCAAAGGTAAAGCCATTAACGAGTACCTTGCAAAACAAAGTACTTGTTTTTTCAAAAAAAATTTCAGGCCCTGGCTGCACCAGGTCTTTTTTTTGATTTTCAATGGAATAACTGATTATTCGACAAGAGGCCTGTCAGGGTATTCGATGAAGTGGAGGCGAAGTCTTGCCCTATTCCACCCGATAAATCGGGCGGTTACAGGATGCTCAACGTGCCTGCCGGGACAGCGCGATGCGACCTCAGGCATATGGCGTTCTGCCTCGCCTACACAAGGTCGGTGAATAAAATGCGCTGCCTTCAGCGCTGTAACGGGCACGCATTAACCGTGAATGGCGCCGAAAGTGCCAGACCGACCGGATGCCTTTTCTACCTTTGGCAGTCTTTAATCGCAGACCACGGCATGAAACCCTACGCTCTTCTTGCCTTGCTTTTTTGTGCTGCCCTTTGCGCGGGTCAGCCGCCCTTTCGCACGGGGGTCAACTTTCCTTTTTTTCGGCCCAATGTCGTCAGCATAGACCATTACTTGGCGCTTATGGAGCAGAGCGGGGCGCGGGCTATTCGGCAAATGACCTTTGCCGACGTGCATTGGCGGCAGGTGGAGCCGGCGGACAATCAGTGGAATTTTATCCGGAGCGATTCGGCCTTTTTCAATGGCCGGGGGCTGATGCCTGTTGGCACACTGTATTCCATGATGGGCAACGACACGGTAGGGCTGCAGACGCCATGGCTGGCCTGCTCCAACCCGTTTCAGTGCTATTGGGACCCGGCGGACGATAGTGTTTTTGCTAAGGAGTACGTGCTGACGACGGTGAGCCGCTACAAACACGTAACGCGCTACTGGGAGCTGGCCAACGAAATAGAGCACGCCCTGCCGCCGCCGGGGCTGCCGCCGGGTATGGCGTCGAAGCGCGATTTTTTGCGCCATAATTATCGGTGGATCAAGGCCGCCGATCCGTCGGCACAGGTGCTCCTGCCCGGCTTAGTGGGCACGTGCTGCACCTACCCAATGACGCTGTCGTTCAACTGGTTGCGCGGCCTTTTAGCCGCTGGCGGAGGCGCGTTTTTCGACGTGATGAACTACCACGACTACAATGCCTGGTGGACGCTACCGGCGCACTTCGACAGCGTGCGGGCCATTTTGCAACAGTACCAGCTCGACAAGCCCATTTGGGTGACGGAGACGAGCGTTTCGTCCTTCAACACTTCGCCCATTACGCCTGCCTACTCTTCGCCCGACGAGCAAGCGGCTGATGTGTGGCGGCGCTATTGCCTGCTATGGGCCAAGGGCGCCGAGGTCGTCCTGTGGCATACGGGCTGGAGCAACGGCGACCTGAATGGGTGGGGCGAGTTCGGGCTGCTCGACGTGCAGGGCCGCAAGAAGAAATCTTTTCACGCCTACCGCCTGCTCAACGAGCGTTTGGGAGGCTTCAGCGCTGTCAGTCTGGAGCGCCATGGCCACATAACGGACAACAACACTGCGGGCGGCGCTGGCGTGTGGGCGGTACGCTTTGGGGTCAACGGGCGTAATAAATGGGTGCTCTGGAGCCCCGACCGCCAGCCCTATGTGCTCCAGGGCATTCAGAGCCAACGCATTCTGGTAACGACTGCCGTGCCCGTAGCGCTATTCAGCAACGGGGATAGCGCCGTTTTTCAGGTGCGTACGTACGACGTCGCCGGTGGCGTCCATCTGTTCTCCGACCTGACACAGATACCTGTGCTCGTTGAGGAAATAGGGCCTGTGGCTGTTGAAGAGCAGGCGACTGTCTCTGGCATTTGGATTTACCCAAATCCGGCTCATGCCTTTGTGGCGCTGCGCTACGTGCCCGAACGGCCTGCTCCGGGGCGCCTGACGGTGTACGATGCGCTGGGCCGGGCGGTGCATTCGGAAAGAATAGCGGAGCCGCACCCTGGCGAACAACAGCGCCTGCTGGACTTGAGCGCCTGGTCACCCGGCTTCTATTACTTCCAGATTCAGATGGACGACGGCGCCAGTGGCGGCGGTGTTTTCATCAAAAAATAATGCCTGCAAAACCATTAAAATTCAGGCTTTGCAGGCACTGGGTCTGACAACTGAGCGCCCTGAGGCGTGCGTCTGTTTACTGATTACCGCCGCCGGCGCGATAGATGTACCGTTCGATTTCGCGCCATTCGGGTATGGATTGGTCGGCGAAGTCGCGGCGCAGGCGCTCGTAGGCGGCAAGAGCGGCCTCCTTATTCCCCCGATATTCGTACAGCATACCGAGTTTTTTCAAGTAGTGAGCAGCGAGTTGCGGGTGATTGCCGGAATTGGAGGCTTTCTCGTACATTTTCAGCGCCTTGTCATAGTCGGCTTTTTCCGAGTAGGCATCGCCCAACGCACCATATTTCATGATAGGTAACAGGTCGCCATCGGCGTCGAAGTCTTCTAAATACTTGATAGCGTTGTCGAATTCGCCCAGTTGGAGGTAGCAAATGCCGGCGTAGTACTTAGCCAGATTGCCGGCTTTGCTGCTGCCGTATTTATCTATGATGCCGAGGAAGCCGTCGTAGCCGCCGCCGGGGTTTTCCAAGGCTAAGCGGAAGGAGTCGCGCTCGAAGGCGCGCTGGGCCTGCCACATGGCGTTGACGGCGTCTTTTTGCTGCGGCTCCACAATGAGCACCTTATAGCCCCACCAGCCCAACACCAACAGGGCCAGACCGCCCAATACGTACATGAAAATGTCCTGGCGGTGTTTGAGGTTGTCCCACAACGAGGCTAAGGCGTTTCCGCCGCTGCTCTTCACTTCTTCCACGTACGCTACAGGCAGTTCTTCTGTCTGATTCGTCTTGCGTTTTGCCATTTTTTTATGAAAAAATTGTCAGCAATAAATCGAAATGGGCCCTGTTTGAAAAAGGCGTGCAAAGGTATGGAAAGTTTGCACGGCCAATAGCCCAGGGTGAAAAAATGCGCTACATGCGCTGCGGCATTTCGATGCCCACCAAGTGCATGGCGGCTTCGAGCACCTGGCTGACGGCGCGGCTGAGTTGCAGCCGGAAGGCGCGCGCTTCGGGCGTTGGCGCGTTGAAGATGGGCAGGTCGTGCCAGAACCGGTGATAACTCTTAGCCAGTTGGTACCCATAGTTGGCCACGTGGGAGGGGTCGTACTCCTGCGCTGCGATAAGCACGACGCCAGGGTATTCGCGCAGGGCCTTGAGGAGTTCTTTCTCTGGTGGCTGCAGGTCGGTATAGAGGTGAGCAGTCGAGAGGTCAACGCCCTCATTTTCAACGCGCTGCAGGAGGCCGTGGATGCGCACCCACGAGTACTGGATGTAGGGGCCGGTCTGGCCTTGCAAGTCCACCGACTCTTCCGGGTTGAAGATCATGCGGCGCTTGGGGTGCACGCGGATCATGAAGAACTTGAGGGCGCCCATGGCGATGCGGCGCAGGTTTTCCTCAGCCTCGGGGCCTTCAGTGGGGCTGCCGCGTTCGGCGGCCTGTTCGCGCGCTAAGCGCAGCACCTCGGCAATGAGGTCGTCGGCGTCCACGACGGTGCCTTCGCGCGTCTTCATGCGGCCCGTGGGCAGTTCTACCAGGCCATAGGAGAGGTGGTACAGCCCGTCGGCATAGGGCTCGCCCAGCCGGCGCAGCGTCTCGAACAGGACGGCAAAGTGGTAGTTTTGCTCGTCGGCCACCACATAGACCATGCGCTTGCAACCGAAATCCTGGTAGCGCATGCGAGCCGTGCCCATGTCCTGAGTGATGTAGACCGAGGTGCCGTCGGAGCGAAGCACTACCTTCTGGTCGTGGCCGGCATCGGTGAGGTCAATCCATACGGAACCGTCTTCTTTTTTGAAGAAGACGCCTTTTTGCAGCCCTTCTTCTACAATGTCTTTGCCCAGCAGGTAGGTATCGCTTTCGTAGTAATTTTTATCGAATTGTACGCCCAACTGAGCATAGGTGGCCTCGAAGCCTTCATAGACCCAGTGGTTCATCTGCCTCCAAAGGGCTAAGGTGTCGGGGTCGCCGGCCTCCCAGCGCAGCAGCATGTCGCGCACTTCGGCGCCCAGACGCGAGTGCTCGTTGAACCAGCGGTTTTTGTATTCTTTAAAAAACTCCTTTTCGCTCTGTTCGGGCTTGCGACGTGCTTCGTAAAGCGCCTTGGCTTCAGGCGTTTGCTGCCAGGCTTCGTATTCTTCCTGAGATTTGCGCTCGAAAAGCACGTAGTAATCCCCCACGAAATGGTCGCCTTTAATGCCCTCGGACTGAGGTGTGCGGCCTTCGCCAAATTTTTGCCAGGCCAGCATGCTCTTGCAGATGGCCACGCCGCGGTCGTTGATGATTTGCACCTTGACCACGTCGTAGCCGGCGGCGTCCAGGATCTGGCTGCACGACCAGCCAAGCAGGCAGTTGCGCACATGGCCCAAATGCAGCGGTTTGTTGGTGTTGGGCGAAGAGTACTCCACCATCACGCGCTCGCCCCGACGCGGCTGGCGGCCGTAATTGGGATTGGCCAGCACCTCCTGCAGCAGCGTGTACCAGAAGGTCTCCTTCAATTCGACGTTCAGGAAGCCTTTGACAACGTTGTAGCCCTTTACATAAGAGGCCTGGCGCTGAAGCCATTCGCCCACCTCGGCGCCTAGGGCCTCAGGCGATTTTTTAGCCAGTTTGACGAATGGAAACAGCACGGCGGTGTAATCGCCCGCAAATTCGGGCAGGGTGGGGTTGATTTGCACCTTTTCGGCAGCAATGGCCTGGCCGTACAGGTGTTCCAATGCGGCCACCACATCCTGTTGTAATGTCTGCACAATGTCCATGCCCGCAAAGGTAACCCACCCCGTAGAGACGTTGCACGCAACGTCTCCACACCACCCCCATACCAACCCTCACACCAACCCTACCCTCATGCCAAAACCACCATTCCCCCGTCCGCTCCCAGAAAAAAATCCCAAAAAATGTCCGTCGGCGACAATTCTGAAAAAAATCTGTCAGTTACCGGTAAACAAATCGCAACCGTACCCGCACCTTTGCCGACCGTTTCTATTGCCCGAAGGCTGTTTGAAGGCTGTTGTACTGTCTCACCAGAATCTTTCACTAAACCTATAACGGCTTATGAGCAAACCAGTTACAATCAAAATCAAGAACGGAACCGTTCGCATTTCGGGCACGCGATAAGCGGCCCTTTTCCACCGAAAAACACCAACTGTGTATAGGTATAGGGCTTCGCCGAAAGGTCGAAGCCCTTTTTTTATGGGTTGTTTCTTGTAGTCGGTTTATTTGCGCAGGTTGTTGTTGGAGGTGCGACCTTTGGGCGCGTTTGGCGGCGCCGGAGTATGCGGCATTGCGTTTTTTACGGTATGACGCTAATTGAACAGGTAGAGTCTTTTTGTCAAGAGCATGCGCTGTTATCTGAGGGAATGCGCGTGCTGGTGGCCATCAGCGGTGGGGTGGACTCGGTGGTGCTGGCGCATGTGCTGCGCGAGCGCGGTCAGCCTATGGCGCTGGCGCATGTCAATTTTCAACTTCGGGGAGCGGAGTCGGACGAAGACGAGCGTTTTGTACGAGCATTGGCCGAGTCTTGGGGGCTTGGTCTGTACGTGGAGCGTTTCGACACGCGCGCGGTTGCAGAGGCTGCAGGGGTTTCCGTTCAGGTGGCCGCGCGTCGGTTGCGGTATGGGTGGTTTGAGGCGCTGTGCGACGAACATGGTTGGGAGCGTATTGCCACGGCGCACCACTTGAACGACTCGGTCGAGACGGCGCTTTTCCACTTAGGACGGGGCACAGGTTTGAGCGGCATGGCCGGCATTCCGCCTCGGAGCGGTCGCGTGGTGCGTCCGCTGCTCTGTGTTACGCGGGCTGCCATTGAGGCGTATGCACGGGAACAAGGGCTGACATGGCGCGAAGATAGCAGCAACGCCGACCTGCACTATACGCGCAATGCCATTCGGCACAAGGTTTTGCCGGCCTTGGAGGAGGTTTTTCCAAACTTTGTACAGGCGGCGGGTAATACGCTGCGCCATTTGCGCGCTGCTGATGCCAATGCGCAATATCTCTTACGGAAGCTGTTGCGTTCGGGCGAAGCGGAGGGCGTTTTTTCGATTTCACAAAAAGAAATCGAGTCGCTGCCTGCGCCAACGGATG
Organism: Saprospiraceae bacterium; assembly: GCA_025056735.1. GTDB lineage: Bacteria > Bacteroidota > Bacteroidia > Chitinophagales > Saprospiraceae > M3007. The sequence continues at coordinate 22,165 of JANWVR010000064.1, read as the reverse complement.
CGCTATTTGACCTGCTTCAGCCCTACGGGTTTACACCTGAGCAAGCTCGGGAAATGATGAACAGTAGGCACTCGACAGGTTCGGAATGGCATTCACCGGCGGGCTACCGACTGGCCGTTGGGCGCGGCGAATGGCTGCTGGCTAAGCCAATGGCCGGGCAAGACCTGCTGCGCCTGTACGCGGACGACCTAATGGTGCGCTTACCCGACGGTAGCCAGATGTTTCTGACCGAGGCACCCGCTGGCAGCGCTATATCCGACACTCCCGAGTCGGTTGTGGTAGACGCCGCGCACGTGCGCTTCCCGCTGCTTTTACGCCGCTGGCGGCCAGGTGATGCCTTTCAGCCCTTGGGCATGGGCGGCAAAAGCCAGAAACTGCAGGATTTTTTCACGAACCAGAAGCTGTCCGTCTTAGATAAGGAGCGCGTCTGGGTGTTAGAAAACGGCGATGGGCGGATCCTGTGGGTAGTAGGCTTGCGTTTGGCGGAGCCGTTTCGGATAACGAGCACAACGACCCAATACCTGAAGCTCACGTGGCTGAAGCGCTGACGTTCGACAACGAGGGTTTCTTGCGTCTTTGGGCAGGGCAAGCAGCGGTTTTATGACATTTTTTTGATTTTCTGTACTCCAGCCTGAGGGTCAGCGGCCTTCTCTGGGTTTTCGCGTAGGAAGGCTTTCCAGCTGTTGTACGTTTTGGTGGAACCGCCTGGGCGCGAACGCTGAAACCAATGGCATACGGCTACAGCCAAAGCATCGGTGGCGTCGAAGTACTTTTCCTCGAAGGTACGGTGCAAAATATTGCCCAACATGCCGGACACCTGTTGCTTAGAGGCATTGCCGTTGCCTGTAATGGCACTTTTCACCTTTTTAGGCAGGTATTCGGCGATAGTCAGCCCATTAACCATGCCAGCGGCGATGGCCACGCCCTGTGCCCGGCCCAGTTTGAGCATGGACTGCACGTTTTTACCATGAAAGGGCGCTTCAATGGCCATCTCGTTGGGCCGATACTGCTGAATGAGGTCTTGCACCTGCTCAAAAATATAGCGCAGTTTGACGGCATGCTCGGTGCCTACGTGGCCGAAGGTAACGACGCCGATTTCGAGGACGTCAATGCGGTTTTTGTCGGCTTCTATGAGGGCGAAGCCGAGCACATTAGTACCGGGATCAATGCCCAGGATTCGGATAGGCATGGTTGTGATCGCGTAGTTTGCAGCCCAAAGTTAAAGCCATACGGAGGGCTCGTAGAGTTTTTTTGACCACATCAGTCGAGATTTGGCGCGCTGATGTGGTCAGCGTTTCTACTTTCGCCGCTCCAAACAGGGTTTTTACATTAGAACGCACTTAAAACAGGACTATGGAAATTGTAGGCGTGCTGGGCGCAGGGGCCATGGGTAGCGGGATTACCCAGGTAGCAGCGGCGCACGGGCACAAGGTAGTGGTTTGCGATAATTTAGGGCCGGCGCTCAAGCGTTCGTCCAAAAACCTGAAGGCTACTCTGGCCGGGCTGGTAGAGAAAGGAAAGATGACTGTCGAAGAGTCGGAAGCGCTGCAGGGCCGTATTACGTACACCGACCACATGAGCGAGTTTCGCGATTGCGACATCGTCATCGAGGCTATTGTGGAGGACTTAGAAATCAAGCAAATCGCTTTCAAGAGCTTAGAGGCGATGGTCTCCGAGAAAACCATCCTGGCCAGCAACACCTCCTCGCTTTCGATTTCGGCCATTTGCGCCCAATTGCAGCACCCGGAGCGCGCGCTGGGCATTCACTTTTTCAATCCGGCTCCAGTGATGCGATTGGTTGAAATCATCCCGGCTCTGCAAACCGAGCCGTACTACGTGGACAAAGCCCGTGCGCTCATCAGCCGCTGGGGCAAGACGACCGTGCTTGCGAAAGATACGCCGGGCTTTATCGTAAACCGCGTGGCGCGTCCCTATTACGGCGAGGCGCTACGCATCTTAGACGAGGGCATTGCTGACGCGCCCACCATTGATTGGGCCATGCGCACTTTTGGCGGCTTCCGCATGGGGCCATTTGAATTGATGGATTTTATCGGCAATGACATCAACTATACGGTAACGGAGACGGTCTTTCATTCATTTTACTACGACCCGCGCTACAAGCCCTCATTTACCCAAAAGCGCTTGGTGGATGCCCACTATTTGGGCCGCAAGACAGGCCGCGGCTTCTACGACTACCGCGAGGGCGCCGTCAACCCGGAGCCGACAAAGGACGAAATGCTGGGCAAGCAAATTTTCACTCGTATCGTTTGCATGCTCATCAATGAGGCTGCCGATGCCTATTACCTGCGCATCGCCTCGCGCGACGACATTGATCTGGCCATGACGCACGGCATGAACTATCCCAAAGGTCTGCTGGCCTGGGCTGACGAGATTGGCATCCCTCATATTGTGGAGCATTTAGATTGGTTGCACGCCGAATACTGCGAAGACCGCTACCGCTGCTGCCGGCTGCTGCGCATTATGGCGCGCGAGCGGCGTACTTTCTATTGAAAAATGCTATGGCCCTGACGCCTGAAGCGATTTTTCGTCGCATGTACGACAATGACCCGTTCAGCCAATGGATGGGCATGGAACTGGTGTCTATTGGCTTGGGAGAGTGCACGTTGCGCATGGTAGTACGGCCGGAAATGACCAATGGCTTTGGTGTTGCTCACGGCGGCGTTACCTTTTCGCTGGCGGATAGCGCTTTCGCTTTTGCCTGTAATTCGCATGGCCGGCATGCTTTGTCCATTCATTGCACCATCGAGCATGTGGCGCCTGTGCGCGCAGGCGATGAGCTCATTGCCATTGCTACGGAAGACAACGTCGGCAACCACCTGTCGCACTACGCCATTCGGGTACAGCGCCCTGATGGTACACCAGTGGCTTTTTTTCGCGGAGTAGCATATCGCAAACCGCGCGAATGGGAATGATTTATGCTGTATTTGGCCTCGTAGCCGCCTAATGCCCGGCTGCGCGCTTTTCCTTTACTTTATCGCCCCTTTCATCCTCGTTCTCACCCGCATTCTCGGTTTGGCTGCCTTGCCGGTAGAGGCAGGCGTGTATTCCGTTGAGTCCGATGTCGTCTTTTTTATGAAAAAGAGAACGCTGCTTTGCTTCTATTGCCTTATGGGGCTTTTGGCGCTGGGTGCTCAAGCGCAAATTACGGTCGTTGCTGTGCCGACGCCGCCCTCGTGTGCGGGCAGGGCCGACGGCGCCTGGGCGCTGACGCTTCAGCAAGGTGCCGTGCCGGTAGTGTTTTCCTGGCGCAACCTCACCCTTGACGTTCAGGGAGCGGGCGTGCTGACGCAAGTGGGCCTGCCTTTTCTCTTGACGCAGTTGCGCGCGGGCAGCTATCGCTTCGATTTCGTAAGCGCCGACGGAGCTACATACCGGTTAGAGGCCACGTTATCTGAGCCGGCGCCGCTGCAGGGGCGCTTCTTTGTGTTCGACCCACCGAATCCTTGCGCTTATCTGGGCTGGGGCATTGGCTTTTTTCAGGTAAACGGCGGCACGCCTCCGTATGCCTACCTATGGTCGAACGGCCATACTTTGGCGCGTATGGACAGCATCACGTCGGGCCGCTGGACGGTTATGGCAACGGACGTCAACGGTTGCCGCGTAGAAGCCGACACAGTGCTGCGGCTGCCTGAACCGCTTCGGGCTGATATACGCGTATTCGGCGAAAGCTGCGCTGGCCGGCGCGATGGGCGCCTCCGGCTCGAGGCTGCCTCCGGGGGGCTACCGCCTTACCTGTGTTCGCTCAATGGCGCGCCTCTTGGCGCCCGGACGGCCTGGGACTCACTGCCCCCTGGCCTGCATTTGCTGCGCATCGAGGATGCAGCCGGCTGCTCGCTTTCGGTAGGAGCGCTCATCCCGGCGGGGCTATCCTTCTTGCTGGATATCGGAGCAGATACCACTATTTTTCAGGGCGACACATTATATCGGTCGGTTGCTTCGAGCCTTCCTTTGAAAACGTTGCGCTGGCAGCCGACGCTGGGCGTGCTGATTTCTGCACCCGGTCAGATTGCCTTGTCGCCATACTTCACGACCACGTATCGGCTAACGGCTGTTAGCGAAGAAGGCTGCGAGGCCACCACCACGCTGCGCGTAGAAGTTCGTCGGCAGCGCAATGTGTATGCGCCCAACGCTTTCTGGCCGGAGGCATCTACGCCTGAAAACCGGGCCTTTACGCTGTACGCCGAGACAGGCGTCGAGCAGATAACGCTCTTACAGATCTTCGACCGGCAAGGGCAGTTGTGTTTTGAAAACCGAAATTTTGCACCCAACACGCCCGCAGCAGGTTGGGATGGCATCGTCCGCGGCCAACGAGCAGCCGGTGGCGTGTACACCTGGCGAGCCGCAGTGCGCTACACCAACGGCACGGAAGAGCGACTGGCGGGCGATGTTACACTGGTGCGTTAGAGAATCACTGAGCGCACCGTATCCAGCATTCGGCGGCATTCAGCGGAGTCGGGCCCTTGCGCATACACGCGCAGCACTGGCTCGGTGCCGCTGGCGCGGATCATGACCCAACGCTCATTGCCAAGGTGAAACTTCCAGCCGTCTATGTCTTCTACGGACTGAATGCGGTAGTCGCCAAAGGCGTTGTACTGGCGCGAGCGGCAGGCGGCAATCACACTTTGCTTTTGCTCTTCAGTAATGTGCAGGTCGTCGCGGTCGAAGGCGAAGGCGCCCACGATGTCATAGACTTCCTGTACCAGACCTTTGATGGTCTTGCCTGTTTTGGCCATAAATTCCAGCACCAGCAGGCCCATCCAGATGCCGTCGCGCTCGGGGATGTGTCCTTTAACGGCTAAGCCGCCGGACTCTTCGCCGCCGACCAGCACGTCTTCGCGAGTCATAATTTCGGCAATGTATTTGAAGCCTACCGGCGTGATGGCATAGGGCAGGCCAAAGATTTCGGCCATTTTGCGCAGTTTGTCGGTAACCGAAAAGGTGAAAACGACTTTGCCGCGCATGCCTTTGTAGCGGTGCAGGTACAGCAGCAGGATGAGGAGCAGGTGGTGGCTGTCCACAAAGACGCCGTCTTCGTCGTACATGCCGATGCGGTCGGCGTCGCCGTCGTTGGCTAAGCCTGCGGTGATTTTTGGGTTTTTGCGCACGAGTTCGCTCAGGGCTTGCAGGTTGCGGTGGATGGGTTCGGGCGCCTGGCCGTGCATGCCGGGGTTCCAGTCGCAGCGCAGGAAGACGGAGCGAGGCAGCAGTTTGCGCACAGCGTTTTGGCCGGCGCCGTACATGGCGTCATAGGCCAACCGGCCGGCGCTGGCCTTGATGGCTTTGAGGTCGAAGTTTTTGCGCACATGGCGCAAGTACATGGTTTCCAAATCGGCATCTACATACAGCTTTTGGGCGCGCAATTCGGCTACGGTGGGCAGCTGAGTCAGTGTGCTGGTTTCGGGCACGAGGGCTTCTACCGCGGCGATTTCCGCCGGTATCATGGGGCCACCGTAGGCTGCTTTCAGTTTAAAACCGTTGTAGGAAGGCGGATTGTGGCTGGCGGTGATGACGATGCCGAGATCGCTTTTGGTTTTGACTACGCCCAGAGAGACCATGGGCGTAGAGACGAAGCCCACGCCGACGTGGCATTTAATGCCGTAGGCACCCAACACGCGCGCCGTGGTGTCAGCAAAGAGTTGGCCGCCAAAGCGGCAGTCGTATCCAATAACGGCGCGTTTCATGCGGCGTTCTTTCATGTAACGGGCCGTCGCCTCAGCCACGCGCTTGACGTTTTCCACCGTGTAATCGTCGGCAATAATGGCCCGCCAACCGTCGGTGCCAAATTTGATAGGTGCAGCCATGAGCAAAAGGAAGATTTTGTTTCTATTTTTATGAAAAACAAAAAAAACGGCACTTCCGCAACAGCGGATGGGTTTTCGCGCCGGAGCGCCCGGCGGCAAAAATATCGGTAGGCAACGTACTTTTGCCGAGAAAGGACAGAAATACCCTCCTTTGTTTTTAAAAAACTCGCCTATGACGCGGCTTTCAGCCCTCGTTTTTGCCTCGTGTCTGTCGTTCTTTGCCCAAATGGCGCAAAGTCAGGTCGTCTATCGCTATCCGGAGTATGTACTGGATACTGTTTACCCCTACAATATCCTGCTCACCGACATGGATAGTACCCAGGAATTCATCTCAAAGCAGGTGCTGGCCCAGCCAGAAAAAGGCCCTAAACAGCCCATCGTGTTGGCTTTCTGGCTTACTACCTGCCCTCCCTGCCGCGCGGAGCTGACTGCCTACACGGCTAACTATGAAGCCTGGAAGAGACAGGCCAATTTTCGCCTGTTGGCCATTTCGCTCGACCACCCGCATCGCTTTCGCGACATCGGGCGACTGGCGCGCGAATTGGGCTTCCCATTCGAGGTGTACTGGGATGTCCACCGGTTCTTCCGCGCCGTCATGCCCGGCGGATTGAATGGCCTGCCGCAGATATTTGTCGTAGACAAAGAGGGCAAAATCGTTTATCACCACAAAGGTTTCCGCCCTGGCGACGAACAAACCCTGTTCCACCAAATCCTATCCCACCAATAACGTAGGGTAGAGGCGTTGCAGTGCAACGTCTCTACCCTACGCAGCGGGCAGTTCTCCCTTCGTGCAACCCCCTGACTCGTGTTTTGTCTTTAGCCTCAGCGACAACAGCATGAATGACGGGACGCACACGCATCGAGACCTCATCGAGCGCTGCAAGCAGGGAGACCGGAGCGCGCAATTTGACCTGTATCAGCTCTATTCGAGGGCGACTTACAACACGCTTTTGCGCATGGTGCGCCACGCGCACGACGCCGAAGACCTGCTGCAGAACGTGTTCATCGAGGTATTTACCAAAATGGACACCTTCCGATACGAGAGCACCATCGGCGCCTGGATCAAGCGCATTGCCATCCACAAGGGCATCAACTTTTTGAAGAGCCGGCGCGTAACCTTTCAGGAGTTCAGCCCTCAGGACGACCGAGAGGAGGCGCCCGAGGAGGGTAATGGCCTGCTACTCACAGTTGAGCGCATCCATCAGTCCATCCAGGCGCTGCCCGACGGGTATCGAATGGTCTTTTGCTTATACGCTTTGGAAGGCTACGACCACGAAGAGATTGGCCAAATCCTGGGCATTAGCGAAGCCACCTCCAAGTCGCAGTACAGTCGCGCTCGCGCTCGCCTGCGCGAGCTGCTTAAAACAAACGGAACATGAGCACGAACCGCCGCATAGAACATTTCATCGAGCAGCACCGAGATGCGCTCGACGCCGCTGCTCCTGCTGCACGGGTGTGGGAAGCGGTGGAGCGCTGTTTAGATCGCTGGCCGCAAGCCTCAGCAGAGGAGCGCTTCATTGCTGCCCATCGGCCGTTGTTCGACACCGCTGAGCCCTCAGAGCAAGCCTGGAGGCGTATCTGCACCGCGCTGTCGGCACGTGAGGGTGAGTTAGAAATTTTCATCCGACAGCATCGCGATGCTTTTGACGACAAGGCGCCTGACCCGGGCGTATGGCAGAGTGTGAGTCAGGCGCTGCCTTCCAAGCCCGCTTTTCGCATGCGCTGGTTGCACCGCATTCGCTTAGCTGCAGCCGCTGTGGCACTTCTATTGGCCGGAATAGGCATTGGCCTTTGGTACGGCGACTCAGGGCCACAGCAGCCCAGCGCGCTGGCGCTAAGCCAGGTGTCGCCCGAATACGCTGAACTGGAGGACTATTTCCAGCGCGAAATTCAAGTGCGAAAAACGCGCCTCAACCGCCTGACTACGCATAGCCAGGCTACCGTGTGGGAAGACCTCCAACAAATGGACGCCGCCATGGCCGAATTGCAGGCCGAACTGGCCCAGGTGCCGCCTGCCAATCGGGAAGCCGTCGTGCGCGCCATGATCGAGAACTACAAAGCCCGCTTAGCCATCTTAAAGCGCGTGCTTCAATACTTAGAACAACGACATCACACGTCAACGAACAGCACAAATCATGACGCTGAAAAAATATAGCCTCGCATTGCTCCTTACCTGGCTCATTGGATGGCTCGGGGCTGAACCAACCCGGGCAGACGGCCTTAAACAGGAGTTTTCTAAAAAAATCAACCGAGAGTTTGGGATCTCATCTACGGGCACTACGGCTATTTACAATAAGTATGGCAACGTCAAAGTAAATACATGGGCCAACCGTTCGGTGAAGATGGAAATTACGATTGTCGTTAATGCTGCCGACCAGCGCGCTGCCGACCGCGTCTTTGAACGCATTCAGGTCAATTTTCTGCATACAGCAGACTACGTCAGGGCCGAAACCGTCATTGAGCCTGAACGCAGCTATAGCAGCGGAGTGGGCGGCTTCAAGGCATTTGATTTTAAAATTCACTACGATGTCTGGCTGCCTGCTGATAACCAGCTTGACCTGAAGAACCGCTACGGCGATGCTCTGGTCTCCAACCTTAAAGGCAAGCTTATGGCCGAAATCCGCTACGGCAACCTGCGTGGCGAAAACCTCAGTGGTGATGCCGACCTGTCCATCAGCTATGGCAAGGCTTCGTTCAATCAGGTGCGCAGCCTTACTGGCTATATCAACTACTCTGACCTGCTGGCCGAACGCGCTAACGACGTCAATCTGGACACGCGCTACTCCGACGTCCGTATTACGCAGGCCAGCCAGGTGCGCCTGACGTCCAAGTACGACAAACTCAATTTCGGCGAGGTAGAAGCCCTGCGCTTGCAAACGCGCTACACCGATCTTCGGGGGCGACAGATAGGCTCGCTCTTCCTCACCGCACAGTACACCGACTCCCGCATAGAACGCTTGACAGAGACTTTAGACGCCGACCTGAACTACGGCGAACTTGATATCCGGGCTTTGGGGCGTCAGTTCTCCGAAGCGCGCGTCCAGGGTAAGTACACCGATGTCAAGATCGCCGTTGAGCCAGGCGCTTCCTTCCGCTTAGATGCCGAGGGCAGGCAAACCGACGTGCAAGTGCCCCACTTGTCGAGATCTATGTACCGGGAAACCATTGGAGGCCAGGTTAGGGTCTCTGGTTTTGCTGGCGACGCCAATGCGCCGCGCGTCATTACGGCCCGCCTGCAGTACGGCGATTTCATCTTGAAATAGACCTGCACCATCGCCTCAAACCAGGCCCTTTTGCCCGCGATGTTGTGCAATTATGGCATTTTTTAAAGCCCTTTAGTCCGGCATCGCTTTTACGCATGGTCAGGCAGAGATGTTGGCGGCTGAAATTTTGCGCACAGGTAAAATGGTTTACCTTCCGGAAAGCGCGATGTGTTTTCTAGGGTTCGTATTATTAGCCCAAAAGCGTTGTCGCCGTATGTTGAGGTCAATCGGTTAAGGCGCCGCTGCTAAGTCCCTCGCCTCTGCCATTAGATCGCGCAGGCACTCGGGCTGTTGTTCTACTGCGGTGCCCACCACCACGACATCGGCGCCAGCGCGCCAACGGGCCACTGCCTGCTCAGGCGTGCGGATACCGCCGCCCACCCATAAGGGCGCTTCCACGGCTGTACGCACAGCGGCAATCATTTCCTCGGATACGGGACGATAGGCGCCCGAGCCAGCATCTAAATAAATTGTCTTTAGCCCCAGCATTTCGCCAGCCATGGCCGTGCAGGCCGCAATATCGGGCTTGTTGGCCGGGATAGGCAGCGTGTTCGACATATACTGCACCGAACTAACCACGCCGCCATCTATCAACAGGTAACCTGTAGGGATGATTTCCAAGGGCGAACGTCGCAAAAACGGTGCGGCGATGACGTGCTGCCCGATAAGTAAATCGGCGTTGCGCCCGCTGATGAGTGAAAGAAAGAGCAGCGCATCGGCTCGGTAGCTCAGTTGAAAAGAATTGCCCGGGAACAGCACGATGGGCGCCGCACACCGCAGTCGAATGTCGGACAGCACGGCGTCGAGCCGGTCGTTGACCACCAGACTCCCGCCTACTAATAGGTAATGCACGCCCAACTCTGCGGCCAGCTCAACCGTGCGATGCAGGCGGCTGAGGCGTGCCAGATCGGGATCGAGTAGCACGGCCAGCTGCTTTTCTCTCTGTTGGTGGGCATTCAAGAGCTTAGCATAAACGTTTTGCGGGTGCATGGCGCTTTAGTGCTCTAAGTCCTTGCACGCTTCATACAGGTCTTTCCACTCGGCCCGGCGGCGCACGACGGTTTCTAAGTACTCGGCCCAGATGGTCTGGTCGGTGGCAGGCTCTTTTACTACGGCGCCGATTAAGCCAGCGGCTAAGTCGCGCGCATTGAGGCGGCCCGAGCCAAAGTGGACAGCTAAGGCCTGACCCTGATGCACCACAGAAATGGCCTCAGCCGGGCTAAGCGCAGCAGTAGGGCTTTTGAGTTTGGTGCGTCCGTCTTCTGTCTTTCCGTTGCGCAGCTCCCGAAAAATGGTAACTAAGCGGCGGATTTCGTCCAGCGGGGCTGACTCAGGTGGCAGCTCCAATGCCCGGCCCAATTCGGCGACGCGTTGCTGCACAATGCGCACCTCTTCCTCCACGGAAGCCGGTAAGGGCAACACTACGGTATTGAAGCGCCGGCGCAGGGCTGCCGACATTTCATGAACGCCTCGGTCGCGGTCGTTGGCTGTGGCTATGACGTTGAAGCCCCGCCGCGCCTGCACTTCCGTATTTAACTCCGGGACGGGCAACGTTTTTTCCGACAGGATGGTGATGAGCGCATCCTGCACGTCGGCCGGGATGCGCGTCAGCTCCTCAATGCGCACCAGCTTGCCTTCGCGCATGGCTGCCATAACCGGGCTGGGCACAAGTGCCTGCTCTGAAGGCCCTTCCGCGATGAGGCGCGCGTAGTTCCAGCCGTAGCGCAAGGCGTCCTCGTCGGTACCCGCCGTGCCCTGCACCAGCAGCGTACTGTCGCCCGAAATGGCTGCTGCAAGGTGTTCGCTCAGCCATGTCTTTGCCGTGCCGGGCAGCCCTACCAACAGCAAAGCCCGGTCGGTGGCCAGCGTCGCTACGGCCATCTCCACCAGACGACGCGGACCAATGTATTTGGGCGTAAGAACCGTATCGCCCACCTGGCCACCCAAAATGTAGGTAACAACCGCCCAGGGCGACAATCGCCAACCCGGCGGACGCGGGCGCTCGTCGGCGTGCGCTAAGGCCTCCAGCTCAGCAGCGTAAGCCGCTTCGGCATGCGGGCGGAGAATTTCGGTGAGGGTGGACATGGGTAGAGGGCTTAACTTAAAACAGCAGCATGTGCTTTTCTATCGCATTGATTTCCAACGAATCGCTTTTTCACCATCTCAAAATACGCCGGTACGATTTCGATGCCCAAGGCATGTCGCCTCATGCGATTGGCTGCGATGAGTGTAGTTCCTGACCCCATAAACGGGTCAAGTACGGTATCGCCTTCACGAGTAAAGAGCTTAATGAACCACTCGGGCAATTCTTCCGGAAAAGCAGCGCTGTGGTTTTTGTTGCTGCACTCGGTAGCTAAATGCAGCACGTTGGTGGGATAAGCCATCTCGCGGCCCAGCCAGTTGGAGATGTTTTTGCCAAAACCGCTGCCTACTTTGGAATTGTCGCGCATTTTATCGGTTTCCGACAGGTTGCGCAGGCGGGTTTTAGCCCAATCGCCCATAGGTACCATGACGGCCTCTTGATACATGTGGAACTTTCGGCTTTTATTGAACTGCAACAGGCGTTCCCAAGCATCGCGAAAGCGGTTGGGCCATTTGCCCGGGTAGCAGTTCTTCTTGTGCCAGATGAATTCCTCCGTCCACAGCCAGCCCTGTCGGCGCATGTTCAGGATGAGCTCCAGCACATAGGTGCTGCGCTCACCGTTGACCACTTTTTCTTTGATATTCAGCACGAACGTCCCTGAGGGTTTCAGTACTCGGAGCAGTTGTGCCGTAATGGGCAGAAACCATTCGACGTAATCGTCAGGGTGAATGCCGCCATAGGTGTTTTTCCGCTGATCGGCGTAGGGAGGAGAGGTAAAAATGAAATCCACTGACTCGTCGGGCAGCAGCTGGAGTTTTTCTCGACAATCGCCCAAATAGAGTTCCGTTCGTATTTCCATGTGCGCGGAGTATTGGGCAAAGATAGGGTGTTTTGCAGTGCTGTTCGGCAACTTCCCCGAGGTGCTGCTCACCGATAAAACCATGCGGGGGCCAGCCGGCGCAGCCAAAGGCGGAGCGGGTCTTTTTGGGAAGCGTAGAAGAAGGCTTTTTCCACAGCGAGAATGGGTTCGCGTTGTACAGGGTGGATGAGCGGAAAAGTCATAGCGGCGGTCTGTTGGGCGAGTCGTCTGGCCGCAGTGGCAGAAGTATGCGTGGCTTCGGCGTCGAAGCCAATGTTTTGTATCAGGTTGATTTTGGGCACGATACACAGGCCGCGGGCCCGCACTACGGCATAGAACCAGGCGTAGTCCCAGGTGTCGAAAGCGCCGCTGCGGACGCGCTCGAATTTGTCCAACAGGTAGCGGCGCGCCGCGCGGTCAGGTAGCAATTGGGAGAATGCGCTGTTGGGGTCGGCCCACTGGCTCTCAAGTTCTGGGAAGGTGGGGTCGTAGTGCTGCCAGGCGCGCCGCCAGGTGGCCCAGCCCCAGATGAAAGAGAAGCGAGAGAACACATAGCTGCCCGGCAGATGCCGGCAGGCGCGCGGGGCAGGGTTGCTGCCGGCAATGTGCATGACCTGATCGTCGTGCCGGTAACGCTCAAGCAGTTCGGTACAGAAGGGGAAGAATGACAGGTCGGGCAGGCAGTCGTCTTCCAGGATGATGCCCGCCTCCTCCTGTTCAAAAAACCAGGAGATGCCTTTCTGCACGGCGCGCCGGCAGCCGAGGTTTTCGGGCAAAAAGTGCGTATGCACAGTGCAGGGCCAGTCTATTTCTTGCTCAAAGATGGCGCGCACGGCGGCACATTTGGCGGCGTCGGCAGGCACGTGCGCTCGCGGGCCGTCGGCGCTGACGTAAAGAATAGGCGGGCGCAATTGGCGTAGGCGCTCCACAATGCGGCGCGTGTGGTCGGGGCGGTTGAAAACAAGCAGCAAGATCATGACAGGGCAAAAGTGCTCCGAAAAGTGTGCGCTTTCTACGGCTGAAAAACGCCTCTTTCAAGCCTTAGCAGTTTTAGAAGCGCGATTGTGCGTCGAAGACATTGTTTCGATAAGGTATGCGCAAGAAGTCGAGCGAGCCGGGTTTGGCGGCGATGAAGAATTCGTAAGTGCCGCGCACGGGTTGCCATCGGAGGCTGAACTGCCAGCAATGGAGGTCGCGGGTAAAGCCGATGTCGGGGTAGATGAGGCTTTTGGTTTGGAAATCATAGCTAACATTGCCGACATCGAGGCTCCATTTGGGCGTCAGCGGTATGCTGCCGAAAAAGCTGATGTTGTTGGTACCGATGAGGAAGGAGTCGCGGTTGGTTCCGAATACTTGTCGTCGTTCGAAGGAGATGCGGTGGCTGACCTGGATACGGTTGAACCAATCGAAGAAGCCCTCGCCGGCGGCGGGTGTGGCGGCGGAGGGTTGTTGCGGCCCTTGGGGCGACTGGCCTTCGAAGAGGCGGCGCAGGTCGCCGACGGAGGTTTGAGTGTTGAGTTCAATACCAAAGGCGGCCAGTCTGAGGAGTTTGCCCTCTTCTAAGGCGAAGCGATTGACGCGGTTGCCTCGTTCGTCGAGCAGGTAGGGGTCGAAGGTGGCGCGCCAGGTGAGGTTGCTCAGGCCTTTAAAGAGTCGGAAGAGGCCGCCGGTGGTGATGGTGCTCCAGCGCAGGGAGTCGCGGGTGATGCTGTAGCTGCCGGCGAAGACGAGGTTATCGAACAGCCGTACGCGGCGTATGGTGTCGCGTTTGGCGGAGTAGAACTTCATTTCCAAGATATTGCCCAGGCTGTAGTTGACGGCCAGTTCGGGTTTGGCGCTGCTGGGGCGCCCGAAGACGGCGTCGTCGAAGATGCTGTAATCGCGGAAGGTTTCGCGCCCGGGCCGCGAGGAGGTTTGCACCTGTCGGAAATAATTGCTCTCCGAGAAATCGGGCCGGAAGCCCGTGGAGATGCTGGGTTTGAGCGTGTGGCGGATGCCGCGAAACCAGCCTTTGGCGAATTGCTTGGTGAAAAACATCGCTGTGTTGATGCTGATGCCGACGTCGTACTGGCGGAAGGGCGAGAAGCCCCAGTCGCGGAGGGTGGTGTCGCGGCCCCAGACAGTCTTGTTGCTGTCCACGACGACGAGTTCGGCGATGGTATCGAAGGCAAAGCGGATGTCGTTGATGAATTGGCGATCTATGGTGTAGGGGTACCAGTTTTCCTCATAGTTGAGGCGCGGGGCCACGTTGATGTATTTGAAGACCTTGAAGTTAATATCGCTGCTAAGCCGGTGCTGGATGCCCATGCGCATGTTTCGGAGGGTTTCGTGAGTGAACAGCAGCGTGTCGGCCACAGAGACGTTGTTTTGCAGGGTAGAGGTGTAGGTGAGCGAGATTTTTTCGTACCAGCGTTCGTTGCCTACTGGGTTTCGGCGCTTGAAGGGAAAGATGCGCTGCAAGTTGAAGGTGGCCGAAGGAAAGCTGATGTTCATCAGCCGCGTCTGGGTGTTTTGGGTGTGGCTGAAAGCGGCGTTGAACTGGTAGGGTTTGCCCGGAAAGCGCTGTGAATAGTTGAGGTTGGAGTTGAGGGTGTTCTGGAAGACGCTTCCGAAGTCGTTTCGGTTTCGGTTTTGATCGCGGTTGGTTTCGATGTTGACGGAGCCGCCAAAGGTGCGCGTAGGGTGCGCTTTCCCGTCTTGTTGGTGCGACCAGCGCAGGCCGAAAGATTTGAAGGAGTTTTTCTGCGCCCGGTCATTCTCCACAATTCGATTGTTATAGCGCAGGCTCAGGCTGCCGTTGTAGCGGTAGCGGTAGTTGTAGCGCAGGTCGTTTTGGACGCCCCAGGAACCGCTGGTGAAGACATTGAACAGCAGCGTCATGTCCATATGGTCGGACAGGGGCAGGTAGTACCCCCAGTTCATGATACCCAGACCCTCTGTTCGCGAGGGCTGGAAATCGCGCGGGATGATGAGGCCCGATTTTCGGGTTTTGGTGATGGGATAAAAGCCGAAAGGCAGCACCAAGGGTGTGGGCACGCCGCCGATTTCTAAGTTGGAGAAGCCGGTAACAACGAGTTTGTCGGTGATAATTTTGAGTTTATTCGTGCGGATGGCAAAGTGCGGCTCTGCGTGGTCGCAGGTGGAGATCCGAGCACTCTGGTTGTAAATCATGCTGCGGGCCGGCTCGCCGGGCTTTCCGCGGACGGCCTCGGCGAAGAATTTGGCCTTTTCGCCGAGGATGTTCAGGTCTTGTTGTTTGGCGCGCGCTTCGTAGATGAGGCCGCGTTTGGTGCGGAAGTTGTAGCGCAGGCGCACGGCCTCGAATTCCTCTTCGCCGTCTTTGAATTTGGGGCGACCCACGAGTTGGCCTTTTCCATCCGCCAGCTCGGTGGCCGTCAGTTCCATGGTGTTGAAGTCAATGACGATGTAGCCGGCGCGCAGGTCGAGTGTTCCATATTTGATAAACGCCTCGCCGTAGAGGTGCATCTGGCGGTTTTTGATGTCCAGCCACTGCGAGTCGCGGGCGCCGTACTCCACCTCCTGGTCGAGGGCGTCGGGCGAGAGCGGCACAGGCGGTAAGGTATCCAAGCCCTCTGCGAGCGTATCTGGCAGGGCGGGCGGCAAGGTATCGGGAACCTGCGCATGCGCCGATAAGCCGAACGCGCACAGGGCGATTTGGAAGAAAAGCCGATATTTGCCCATCGTTTTTTGAGAACGCTCCAGAAACAGAGTTAAAAAGGATGCTGACGCATATGCTTGACGTGCGACGAACGCTGCTGGGATGGGCGGCGTGGCTTTTTTTAGGAAATTTTAACGGCGCCATCGCCTGTCACTCCGAAGGCTTGCACGCGGGCTGCCACACAAGCGGCAAAGGTAGGCAAACACTGCAAGCCCAACAGAGTCGTAGCGTTTTCCAACTCTTGCAGCCGTATTTTACCGATGAAACGCCGACCGGTTACCGCCTCCGCAAAGTCGTCTTAGATGCCGGTCACGGCGGCAAGGACTCCGGCTGCCGGGGCGCCACCTCTTTAGAAAAGCACAACGCCCTGGCCATCGTGCTCAAATTAGGCGCCCTCATCGAAGCCGAATACCCGGACGTTCAGGTCATTTACACGCGAAAGACCGACGTCTTCGTCGAGTTGCAGGAGCGCGCTGCCATTGCCAACCGCAACAATGCCGACCTGTTCATCAGCATCCACTGCAACTCCGTCAGCGTGTCGCACATCAAAGGCGTCGAGACCTACGTCATGGGCCTGCACACCGCCGAGAGCAACTTAGAGGTAGCCAAGCGCGAAAACTCGGTCATCGTGCTGGAAGAAAACTACCAGCGCAACTATGGGGGTTACAACCCGAACAGCCCAGAGGCCCACATCTTCAGCAGCTTATGGCAAAGCGCCTATCTGGAGCAAAGCATCCTCTTCGCCGATTACGTGCAGAAATACACCCGCTCGATGGCCAAACGCGAAGACCGAAATGTCAGACAGGCCGGCTTTATCGTCCTGCATCGCACCGCCATGCCCGCTGTGCTCATCGAGGTAGGCTACCTGACCAACCGCGACGAGGAGCGCTTTCTGGCCTCCGAAGAAGGGCAAATCCAAATGGCCGATGCCATCTTCGAAGCCTTCCGAGCCTACAAAGCCCGCATGGAAGGCATGCCCCTGGCTTCCCGAAAAAATACCGCCGCCCCTGCTCAAATACTGGCCAGCGCAACAACGCCTACCTCCACTGCAACAACGCCTGCACCGACACCGACTGCCTCGACAACGCCAGCGCCTGTTGTAATCAATACCAACACTGCCGTAACGCCCGCTCCATCCGCTGTACCATACGAAACCACAACCGCCCGCGTCGGCGACCGATACGCCGATGAGTTCATTGACCTACCGCCCTCCGCCAAAGACCCTAAAGGCCAGTACCGCATCCTACTCCTCTCCTGGAACGCCAAACTCGACCGAAACGTCGGGCAACTCGCCCTCCTCACCGACGTAGAAGAAGAATACGCCAACGGACAATATCACTACTACCTCGGGCGATTTACCCAGCGCACCGAAGCCGAAAAACTCCTGCCCGACCTCTACAACCTCGGCTTCCGCACCGCACGCATCGTTTCCAAGTAATCCACCACTCCCGCCCAAACACCCGATTTTTCATTTTTCCCTTTTCACTTTCCATTTTTCACATCCCGCTTTCCATTTCCCATTTTTCATTTTTCACTTTCCATCTTTCATTTTCCACTTTTCACTTTTCACTTTTCACTTTTCACTTTCCACTTTTAATTCTCCTCTTCCTGAAACCGACTCACTCTCATCGTCCGTAAAATGTTGAAAATCAGTAACGAAACGCGCATTGGCCTGCTTGCCCTTGTGGCCATCGCCATCGGTATCTGGGGCTTCGAATACCTCAAAGGCATCAACCTCCTCACCCGTTCTCAGACCTTTTACATTCCTTACCGCGACGTGGAGCAGCTGCGCCCTTCGGCGCCGGTGTTTCTCAGCGGTTACCAGGTCGGCACCGTCAAAGACATTGGCGTGGACAACCGCGATGGACGCACCATCGTGGTCGCCATTGACGTCGAGCGGAGAATCAAAGTTCATAAAAACACCTACGCCACCATCATCAGCGCCAGCCTTATGGGTGGCAAAGCCATCAGCCTCGAAGTACCCGGTCCTTGCTTCGACGGCGACTGCGCCAACAGCGGCGACACCCTCTTGGGGCGTACCAAAGGCTTCTTAGAAACCCTCATCGGCAATCCTAAAGAACTCGACGCCTACACCGACCGCCTGCGCCTGGGGCTGAAGGTCCTGTACGATACCTTAGCCAACCCCGAAAACCCGCAAGGCATCGGACGCACGTTAGTCGCTTTGGAAGGAACCCTGAAAAACATGGAGCGCCTCACCGCCAACATCAACGGCCTGCTGGCCGACAACCGCAAAAACCTCTCCGCCACCCTGACCAACCTTCAGGGCCTGAGCCAGACGCTTAGCAGCAATTCCAAAACCATTGACGGCATCCTCAAAAACTTCCACACCTTCACCGATAGCCTCAACCAGGCCAACCTCGGCAACCGCCTGGCCTTAGCCAGCGACTCCTTAGCCCTCGCCCTCAGCACCCTGCGCACCACGCTCGACACCGCCAAAGGCACCTTCGGACGCTTCAACGCCCTCTTAGACGACCCCAACAACAGCCTGAACCGACTGCTGCGCGACTCCATCTCCTTAGACGAAATCACCTTCACCCTCCGACAGGCCCGCTACTTAGCACAGGACCTCCGGCTCAACCCCGAACGCTACGGAAAAGTCAAGGTCAAATTCTTCGGCAAAGACAAACGCCCGCCCTACGAAGTACCCTACGACGACCCCGTGTATCGCGGCGCTGTGGACAGTTTAGAACGCCAGCTCACACGCCGCGGGCGACAGCAGTAGCGCTGCCTCCATCGGCGAGAAAAAGGTCAAAACCGCCCTACTGCCCGGCCAAAAGGCGTTTCAGCTGCTCAGCCAGCACCTCGCTAACGATGCGATGCCCTCCGTGCAGCTGGAATACGCGCACATTGGGCAAGCCCTGGGCTAAGTGGCGCAGCGTTTTGCGGTGTACGATGTCGTCTTCCGTACCCACAAAGATGTCCACCGGCAGGCCAGACTGCTCCCAGATGGCCCGAGTCCCGCGCCGACGCAGGTAGAACGAGTCGAGCGCCAACCAGCACCCAAAAACGCGCTGTCGCCGCTCTGGGCGCGCCAGATGGAACCGCAGAAACGACGCCACCAGCGGCGGAAGCAACCCTAACCGATGCCCCCAGACGACCAGCCGTAAAATCGGCGCCGGATGCTCCGCCACCCGGGCAAGCCAACGCCGCAACCACAAAGGCACGCGCACAGCCAGACCCATGCCCTGCGTGCGGATGCCGTCGGGCGCCAGCAAGAACAACCGCTCCAACCGCGGCAGTAAGTCGGGTACCATGGCCAGTGCCAGCCGTGCGCCGAAACTAAAGCCCATCAGCGACAACCGCTCGCAGCCCAAACGCTGCCGAATCTGCTCAACGACGGCCAGCAAATCAGATTTATCAAATGTCGCGCGTGGCCATACCGTCTGGCCGTGAAAGGGCAGGTCGAAAGCGACTACGGTATAATGCTCGCTCAGGGCCTTCTCTAACACCGCGAACAACCTGGCCCGGTCGCCAAAACCGTGCAGCGCCACCAACAGACGCTCCCCCACGCCCAATTGCAAACAGTGAATGCGACCGCCGCGATGCTCAATGAAATAGGTGTACATGCCAACGAACAATCCTCGAAAAAAGCCTGCAGGCGGCCCAAAGGTAGTCCGCCAGGAATGCCCAAAACAGGCCGATAGACTAATTGCCCAAGCCCAAAAGTTTAACTTTTTCTTAACCAAAAATAAATGGCGACTTTTTGAAGAACGCCACCAAAACTATGAATAGCACCACCCGGCATCAACGCCAGTCAACCCAATAAATGTCTAAAATCGAAAAAAGCCATACCCGAAAGGCCCTGCCAAAGGTGCAGGCCAGCTAACAAAGACAAACCAAATAAACCCGAAATTCGTTACCAGAATATGAAAAAAATTAACCCATCATCTTTAAATTTTTTAAAAAAGGAGGTACTATGTTACCATCTTCCCATTTCCGACTCTGCGGGGGGGGGGACTGACTAAAGGTCTTCTTCTCTTCGCCGCCGCGGCCCTGCTGGCCGCCGTGCTTGGGCTGAATGCCTGCCACAAAGACCCGACGCCGCTGTCGGGCCAGACCTCTACCGCCGCAATCACCTTCCGCTCGGAGGGCGGCGGCTACACACCAGAACAACAGGCGGCCTTGGAGGCGCACCTGCAGGCCATTGCCAACTTCCGCGCACAAGTGCACGCCTGGAGAACCGAACCGACGGGCGCCTCAATGCCCGCCGCTGAAGCGATCGAGAAGACTGAGATAGCGTTCAACCTGTACCAGGGAAACCCGACCGTGCCGTTTGAGTTCTACGAGTCCATTGAGCGAGATTTGACCGTCAGTGCCAACGAGAACTGGACGCCCGCCCAAGTGGTTGCCTTCTACGACACCGTGAAGGCCATCGCCGTTCAGGCCGTCGCTGGCAGTGCGAACCGACGCCTGCACGTGCTGTCGCTGAGCAACCCTGAAGAGCGCGAGGGCGGCGGCGTAGCCGTACGCTTGATGCTGCAGGTGGGCATCAACCCGCTGACCGAGCCCGATAACTCGCCGTTGCAGACCACACGTTGGGCCGCGGCGCCCAGAGGGCATACAAATCCAACCCCCTGCACCGGAGCGGCGGACGATGTTATTGGGGCGAGGGTCAATCAATTGATAGGCTTTTACTTGCCCATCAATGCTGGCCCTGAAACGGGCAACAGGCCTCTGCCCGGGCGGGTGGTCTCGCGCATTGTGTACGGCGTGCATCAGTTATTTAACACGCCTTACAACCCGTCGCTGCCGTTTCCAAAAGTGTACGATATTTCAACATTCGGCACAACCCTGCAGAGCAAGCACTACAACAGTATCGAATACGGCGGCGGCAATCCACCCTGGAACTGTCTGACTGGCACTGAAATAGAGCAGCTCATCACGGGCAATCGCATTGACTTAGCCAACAACGGCAGTCAATATGTGCCACCGGTGAAAATCGTAATCCCACCGCTGGGGCCGGTCTTCTTCGAGCGAAGACTGGTCTGTACTCGAGTGGTAGCAGACTGGGAGACGAAACCACCACACGATATGAAATACCAGGAGCACATAACAGAACACTATTTCGGACAGGTGGTGTTTTTTGAGACCATTCCCGATCCGCTCCCAATGAACGACATGTAAAAACTCCCAAGCGGAGAGTAGGCATCGCCTGCTCTCCGCTTGTATAATTTATTACAACGACCTGAGAGATTGAATAATGGCTAACATAGTATTCTCTTCTAAGCACCTAAATATTTCGTCAGATATGATAAAGATAGTCGTTATATTGCTTATCGCCTGCCTCAACTTCCCTTGGGCTATTTCTCAGCCACGTCTGTCCGGATTTTCTGTATTTACAGGAACGGACATGAAATATGGGCCAAATTTGGCCAAAATGAGGGGAGGCTACTTGATGGATATTGATAAAGCAGAAAAAGGGCAAAGCATACGTAGTCATTGGATTTATAAGATTAGCGAGCATGGAGACATACTCGACTCTTTTCGTTTAGACAGAGGAAACCGACTGTACACCGGAATGCCTTACGCCAGTGCCGATGGGAGAATTTATTACTTAGGCTCTTACTTTCTCACAGACAGATTTTATTCCCACCGATACACTTGTATAGAATTCGATAGTAGCTTAAAGGTCCTCAGAGAAATTGACTTTCCAGTATTCGACTTTCAGAGGTCTTTCTCTGCTTACAGGGGAAGGGGAGATGCGATCTATGGTCATTCAGGCAGTTACATTGTTAAGAACGACACGTTTTACACATCCGGTGAATATCTTGTCATAGATAGTCCTCTGGTAATCTTGGGCCGCGAGCATCGCTTCTTCAAGGGAACCTTGGACGGCCGGGTACTCGCCGACCATCCCCTGATCAATGTCAATGCCCTTGCTTTTTTCTTTCGAGACAACCAACTGTACGTGCTGGGCTACATCGGTGATAATTACAGCGAACAGATGGGCGACGTGGGCTGGTACGACCACAACGGCCAGCTCATTAAAGTCTTTCGCTTCAATCCCGTAGGCCCTACCCTGTGCAACGGCGGCGCCATTGACAACCGACTGTACTTTTCGTACATCGGCTACCAGAACATCCCCGGCGGCTGCCCGACGCCCACGGTAGCGATTGACGTGCGCGACCTGAACTTCAACCTCATCCGGCGCTTCAAAATCAACGAGTGCGACTACGCATACTGCAGCAACATTCCTTTCGCAAAGGGCAAAGATGGCAGCATTTACTTCCAGGCAGTGCACAAAAGCTACGAGAAGTTTTTGGTGCAAAAGTACACGCCCGACCTGCAGTTGATCTGGTCGAAGGAGTTCAAAGGCCATGATGACACGCTCTATGTAGCGCCGATGCAGATCGTGCCCACCGAAGACGGCGGTGTGCTCATCAAGTGCTTTCACCTCTTTGGCGACAGCAAAGTCTCGCTGTACAAGATTTCAGCCGA
>JANWVR010000044.1 GCA_025056735.1 Saprospiraceae bacterium | reverse complement strand
ACTGCTCACGCTGGACTACCCGAACAAAGAAGTGCGAGACTCCATGCTCAAGCAGCTGCTGGAGGCCTTTGCCGGCGTGGAGACCGAGCACGGCACCGCGTTGGTCATGAAACTTCAGGAAGCCTTCGAGGCCGACGATTTAGAGCAGGTATTCCGCACGCTGCGCGGCGTGTTCAGCGGTGTGCCGTACCAGTTGTACGAAAAATGGCCGGAGCGGTTTTACCATGCGACCATACACCTGCTGTTTCGGTATCTGGGCGTTCGCGCGCACAGCGAGGTATGCACCGCCGACGGCCGGATGGACTGCGCCGTGGAAACGTCGCGCCGGGTGTACATCTTGGAGTTCAAGTTAGACGAGCCGGCAGAGGCGGCTTTGGAGCAGATACGCCAAAAGCGATACTACGAGGCCTGGTGGCATCTGGGCAAACCGGTGGTAGGCGTGGGCGTGCAGTTTTCCTCCCAGAAGCGCAACATCGAGCGCTGGGTGGCCGAAGAAATGCGCCGCGAGTGAAGAGCGCCGCGGTACTATTTTGGGCCCAAGAGCGCATTCAGAACCAATATTCTTCGCAAATTATTAACGACATAACCATGAAAAAGAGCATCTTAAATGCAATCATTTTGACTATCATTGCAATTCAAGGTCATGGACAAAAACCTTGTGATATTATCAATCATTATGAGGATTTCATTTCAATAAAGAAATCCACTTTTAATCACGAAGTCTATCTGACAGTAAGGGCGCATAAAACACAGAAGGAAATCTGTTTCTCGGGGTTGGTGAACAACAATCCTTTGTTTATTGACTATTTATTGATAAATTTTGCGTCGAGAACGAATTCTAAAAATCTGTTAGAATTTACGGATAGTATAGAAATAAAGGACAGGTATTTCAACAGCCTGAAAAGAGATAGTGCATTCAATGCTATCATGGTAGATTTAGTTAACAAAACCATTGACAATAAAACTCCGAAAGAAATTGTTTCGATGGAAAAATTGTTAAACGTGGCAGTGAAATACTTTTCTATTGTTGGATTTAATGAAGAAGGGAATTATATTGGAAGAGTTTGTATTGGCTTGAATGAGGTCGAAAAAACAGAAATTGAAAGACAACCATTCTTAGAGGCGTTTTCATTCTCATCTATCTTAAAACATTGCAATAGTGAGGAGTATGATATATGTGGTGAATTTTCAAAGGCGATACAAGAACTTTATAAGGTGAACCTCGGAGTAAATGAAGATGAAAAATTGTCAAGAGCACAGGGAGTGATTTTTATACTCATGGCAAACAATGAAAATCTCAAGAAAATGTTAAGGAGTGAATATGAAAAACAAAAAAAATACCTACCTTTTCTGCTGGAGGAAAATTAACTACTGCTAATGCAGGATGGATGTAATATCGGCAAGACGAGATTATCTAAAAAAGCGAATAAGAACCGCACTTAATTTTAGGGCTCATCTCATCTCTTTTGCCGGCAAATAGGAAACTCACCAACACGCTTCACTTTGCTATGCGCATAGCCATTATTGGCGCCGGATGCTCTGGGCTGACGGCCATCAAGGGCTTAATCGAAGCCGGTCTGACCGACGTGGTTTGCTTTGAAAAAAGCGACCGACTGGGAGGCAACTG
The DNA here is from genome assembly GCA_025056735.1 of Saprospiraceae bacterium. GTDB lineage: Bacteria > Bacteroidota > Bacteroidia > Chitinophagales > Saprospiraceae > M3007. The sequence goes on along the minus strand of JANWVR010000044.1, from coordinate 36,355 downwards.
GGCGTTTACGCCGGAGGAAGGGCACAGCAGCGTCATGGAAACGACGCACCTCATCTCTAGCAAGTCCATGTCGCAATTCAGCGACTTTCCGATGCCCGACGATTATCCAGACTACCCCAGTCATCGGCAGATATTGGCCTACTTTGAGGCGTATGCGCGGCAATTTGGCTTGGAGAAGTACATTCAATACAACACAGCGGTGGTGGCGGCTGAGCCTGCGTTGGGTGAGCGCTGGCGGTTGCAACTGTCGAATGGTGCAGAGGAGGTGTTCGATGCACTGCTGGTGGCCAACGGTCATCACTCAGCGCCGCGCCACCCGGAGTGGAAGGACGCCTTTACGGGGCGTTACCTGCATGCCCACGCCATGAAGAGCGCCCGCGGGTTGGAAGGACTGCGCGTGCTGGTCGTAGGGGCCGGCAATTCGGGCTGCGACTGCGCCGTAGAGGCCAGCCGCGTAGCCGAGCGGGTGGATCTCAGCCTGCGCACACCGCAGTACATCGTGCCCAAGTTTTTCTTGGGTCACCCAACGGATACTTTCGCGGCTAAGATGCGCTGGCTGCCACGCCCACTCCAGGACGCGCTTCAGCGCCTGAGCCTGCGCATTCAGATTGGCCGATACCGCGACTATGGGCTGCCCGAACCTACTTTTTCGCCCACGCGCGCGCACCCGACGGTCAATTCGGAACTGCTCGACCGCATCCGACACGGCAAAGTGCGCCCTCGCCCAGCCATCGAGCGCGTCGAAGGCCAGACAGTGCACTTCTCCGACGGCACAGCCTCGGAGTACGACGTCGTCGTAGCAGCCACCGGCTATCGGGTGCACTTTCCCTTCTTCCGGCCCGACCTCATTTGTTGGGAAGAGACCATGCGCATACCGCTGTACTTGCGCGTATTTCACCCTGACTATCCAACGCTATTCTTTATTGGATTGGTGCAGCCTCAAGGATGCATCTGGCCGCTGTCCGAAGTGCAGGCGCGCTTGGTGGCCCGCGTACTTACTGGAAAAGTGCGGCTGCCCGCCGACTGGCCACAACGCGCTATGCAAGAGGCTGAACGCATCGAGAAAACCTTCCTCAAGCGCCCGCGCCACGCCTTGGAGGTGCATTTCTTGCCCTACCTGAGTATCCTTCAGCGAGCGGCTGAAGGGCGCTTCTGAACCGCAGGAAACCGACACCTGCCGCGCCATAAGCCCTCTGCCCCCAAACCGGCATACGGCCTTCTGTATGAGGGTAGTACCACGAATTTAGCAAACGTGACACGAGTCACTCATGTACCGAGGCTGGCCATCCTAACTTTGCCAATCTTTTTTTATTAAATTGATTAACAAGGATTTGAGATGATGACCGACGTCTCCTCTTCAACCGTTCGTAGAAACAAACCTGCAGCATGGCAGCGCTTTTTGCCGTTTCTGGCGTGGCTGCCTCACTACCCAAAAAGTTATTTGCGCGGCGATCTAACAGCAGGGCTCACAGTGGGTGTGATGCTGGTGCCACAGGGAATGGCCTACGCTATGCTGGCAGGCATGCCGCCCATCTACGGTTTATATGCAGCCACCGTACCCTTAGTGCTCTACGCGCTGCTGGGTACTTCGCGCCAGCTGGCTGTAGGGCCGGTGGCGATGGTGTCGCTACTGACGGCTACAGGAGTAAGCACCATGGCTGAGGTGGGCTCGCCCGAATACATAGGTTTAGTGTTGGCGCTGGCGTTCATAGTAGGCGCCTTTCAGCTGGCGTTAGGCGTGTTTCGGCTGGGTTTCATGGTCAATTTTTTGTCGCATCCGGTCATCAGCGGCTTCACGTCAGCGGCAGCGATCGTGATCGCCCTGAGCCAGCTGAAACACCTGCTGGGCATTCCGATGCCGCGCAGCGAACACGTGCATGAAATCTTAGTGGCTGCCGCCCAAAACATCGGCAAGACGCACGGACTGACACTGAGCATTGGCTTAGGCGCCATTGTGCTCATCCAGCTGTTCAAAAAGTGGAGACCAGCTTTTCCGGGCGCGTTGGTTGTGGTGGCCCTGAGCATCGTAGCCGTGGGAGGTCTTGGCCTGTCGGAATACGGCGTGAAGATTGTGGGCGAGGTACCCAGCGGCCTTCCAGCCCTGAGCATGCCTCTGCTGGATTGGCCGAGTGTGCAAAAACTCGTGCCCATTGCCCTGGCGATTGCATTAGTGGGCTTTATGGAGAGCATCGCTGTAGCAAAAGCCATGCAGGCTCGACACCGCGATTACGCTTTGGATGCCAACCAGGAGCTGATTGCATTGGGCATGGCCAACATAGGCGGCTCGTTCTTCTCTTCTTTTCCGGTAACGGGCGGGTTTTCGCGTACGGCCGTTAACGACCAGGCAGGCGCGCGCACAGGGCTGGCCTCGCTCATCAGCGCTGCGCTCATCGTTGTAACGCTCCTGTTCCTGACACCACTCTTTTACTACCTGCCCAACGCTGTGCTGGCCGCCGTCATCATCGTAGCCGTCTATGGGCTGATTGACCACAAAGAAGCCCGACACCTCTGGCACAGCAACCGCGGCGATTTCGCTCTGTGGGCAGTTACATTTGTCGCCACCCTGTTTGTGGGCATTGAGCAAGGAATTGCCTTGGGCGTCATTCTTTCCTTAGCCTTAGTTATCTACCGCACGACAAAACCACATATCGCCGTGCTGGGCCGCGTGCCGGGCACGTTTTTCTACCGCAACGTAGAGCGCTTCAGCAACTTAGAGCAGCGCCCCGATGTGCTCATTGTACGCTTCGATGCCGACCTATACTTTGCCAACGTGAATTATTTCTTAGATACCCTCGACACGCTGGCAGCACAAAGGGGAAGTGCTCTTCGGGTGCTAGTGATCAATGCAGAGAGCATCAGCAATCTGGACAGCTCGGGCGCCCACGCTATCGAAGAACTCCTCCGGCGCTTCCGCCAGCAAGGCGTGTCGGTCTTCTTCGTCAGCGTCAAAGGCCCAGTGCGCGATGCCATGGCCCGGGCTGGCTTGATCGAAAAAATCGGACCTGAAAACTTCTTCCTCAGCAACCAGCAGGCCGTAGATGCCTGCGACCAGGTATGCACCGGCAACGAAGACGAACTGGCGCAATACGCCCTGCAGACCAACGCTGCGCGATGAGGCTACTCGGATACGCTCTGCTTCAGAGCGGCTCCAAAAAAACTTCGCGTCTTTGAGGCAAATTCTCGTGCGGGAGCGTCTAATCTTTGTGTCTGCGTGGTAAAAACCCACTTTTCATGGAGAGACGACTACTCTGGCGCATTGCGAAAAAGCGCGAGGAAACGCCCGAAGCCGTTACGCTGGTGCTGGAACCCGTTGGTGGCGAGACCGTTGCGTACGAACCGGGCCAGTATCTGCCGCTCATCCGGACATTTGGTTCGCGCGAGGAGCGCCGGGCGTATTCGTTCAGCAGCTGCCCAGGAGTGGATGTACTGCCGGCGCTCACGGTGAAGCGCATCCCAAACGGCCTGTTCTCAACGTGGCTGGTGCGACAGGCGCGCGCGGGCGACATGCTGGAGTCGGCAGAGCCCGCCGGCCGCTTTCTTTTGCCCGCCCAAAGGCCAGAGCGCTTGCTGTATGTGGCTGCCGGCAGCGGCATCACCCCCATTTTGAGCCATTTAAAGGCCATTTTTCAAAAAAAAGACTGGTCAGACGTGCCATTGCGGTTGCTGTACGCCAACCGAGACAGCGCACACACGATTTTTAAAAAACAAATAGACGACTGGATAGCCGCCTGGCCAGAGCGCTTTGAGGCAACGTATTTCTTCAGCCGGGAGCGCGGCGCCGCTCACGCCGAACACGCGCACCTGAACAACGCCCTGTTGGAGCGGCACTTGCTCGACTTTGTAGGGGGTAGGGCAAATGCAAGCGCCCGCAGCAGCTTGCTCACGTACCTGTGCGCACCTACCCCGCTGATGCGCATGGCCCGCATGACGATGCGAACGCTCGGCTTCCCTGATGAACGCATCCTCCAGGAGACGTTTACCCCAGACCCGCGCCTGCAACGCCGCCAGCCTGACCCATCGCGCCGACATCACATCGTAGTTGCCCTGCCCGACAGCCAGCGCGTCGCCTTTGACACCTTCGAGGGCGAAACTATCCTACAAGCAGCCCTGCGACAGGGCATCGCGCTGCCCTATACGTGCAAAAGCGGCGTATGCCTGTCGTGCTTGGCCCGCTGCGTGCGCGGCGAAGTGGATGTACAGTTTGTAGAGCAAACCAGACGCGAAGGGCCGGGCGCACTCGTGAACACCTGTATCGGCTACGCCGTCAGCGACGAAGTGGAGCTGGCTATCGGATAATTCAGACGGCTTTTTTAAATGGCTGAAGCACGAAGAACAATTCCACCGAACAACTAATCACTCACCACCACCCCCATTCGTCCTGTGGCTTGTAAGAATGCACCGACTCCCATTCTGTTGCGTTTGATTTACGCTGCGCTGCGCGTAGTGGTGTGGGTGAGCGTTCGAGTGTTTTACCGCAAGCGGTTGGTGTTGGGGCGCGAGCATTTTCGGTTTGACGGGCCGGCGATTGTAGTGGCGAACCACCCCAGCACGCTGATGGACGTGCTCAATCCGGCGTTGGAGATTTGCCAGGAGATGTTTTTTCTGGCCAACTACGGCCTGTTTCGGCATCCGGTGAGTCGCTGGCTGCTGACGCGCCTGTTTTGCATTCCAGTGATGCGGCCTGAGGATGTGCGTCCGGGCGAGGAGCGCGACAACAGCCGGGCGTTTGAGGCGTCGTTTCAGCACTTGGAGCGCGGCGGCGTGCTGTTTATCGCTCCGGAGGGCACGAGCTGGATGAACCGCTTTGTGCGCCCGCTCAAGACAGGGACAGCACGCATAGCCTTAGGCGCCGAAGCACGCAACAACTGGCAGCTGGGCGTAAAAATTGTGCCTGTTGGGCTGTCGTACTCAGCGCCGCACCGCTTTCGCAGCGAGGTAGTGGTGAATGCCGGCCCGGCGGTGTATGCTGCCGAATGGCGCGCGGTATGGGAGACCGACCCGGCGGCAGCCATTGAAGGGCTGACGCAATACTTAGAAGGGCAGTTGAAGCAGTTAAGCATCCACACCGGCGACGAGGCGGGCGAGCAGGCGCTGACGATGTGGGAGGAAATTTTGCAGAATGACGAGCCTCTGCCGCAACGGGCGGCCTTTGAGCGGTCGCAACGGTTGGCCCACACCCTGCTGCACGACGCTGAGGCCGTGCGCCAAACGCTGGCCTATCGCCAGGCGTTGGAGCAGGCGGGTCTGTCCGATGCTGCTTTTAGCCCGCGCCAGCGGAAGAGACGGCTCCAACGCTGGATAGGATTGCTGTTGGGCTCTCCACTGTTTGCAGTGGGTGCGGTTTTCTGGTTTTTACCCTGTTTTATTCCCTACTGGCTCAATCGGCGGCTCAACTTGTATGTCGGCTATTCGGCTACCGTGATGGTAGTGGCGGGCATAGTAGTGTTCCCTCTCTACGGATGGGCGGCCTTTCGGGTAGCCCGCTGGGCCGGGCTTTCGGCGGGAGCGGCTGTTGCAGCGTTGACGGCGCTCACAGCGTTAGGGCTTTTCGTCGAGTGGTATTGGGAGGCCCTTCGGATAGAACGGATGTTTTGCCGTGCTAAGAAGAAAGGTCTGCCGCCCGGAGTTACCCGGTGGCGCCCTTGATTTTCAGGCTCATATCTAAGGGCTGGGCGGAGTGGGTAAGCGCGCCGGAGGAGACGTAGTCCACCCCTGTGAGCGCATATCGGCGTACGTTGAAGAGCGTGATGCCGCCGGAGGCTTCGGTCTCGAAGCGGCGAGCTACTACAGCCACGGCCTCTATCAGGATAGGCAGTTCGAAGTTGTCGAACATAATGCGCTGAATACCACCGACCTCGAGCACCTGATAAAGCTCGACTAAGTTGCGCACTTCGACGGTGATTTCTAAGTTGAGTTGGTTTTCCTGCAGATACCGATGCACGCGCTCGATGGCGGGCCGGATGCCGCCGCAGGCGTCCACATGGTTATCTTTGATCATGATGCGGTCGTAGAGGCCCCAGCGGTAGTTGTCGCAGCCGCCGATGTGGACGGCCCATTTTTCTAAAAAGCGGATAAGCGGCGTCGTCTTGCGCGTATCGAGTACCTTGACGGGCAGGTCGCCTACCTCGAAGGCAAAGCGACTGGCTAAGGTGGCAATGCCGCTCATGCGCTGCAGGGCGTTGAGCGCCAGTCGCTCGCCTTGCAGCAGCGCGCGCGTGCGGCCCTCCACCTCGAAGGGCTCGTCGCCATAGAAGACGTCGGCGCCATCGGCCTTATGGACGGTGAAGCGCACTTCCGGGTCTAAGTGGCGAAAGATATGTTCGGCCAGTTCGACGCCGGCCAGCACGCCGTAGTCTTTGACTTTGAGCACGGCCCGGCTGCGATGGTCAGGCGGTATGGTGGCCAACGAAGTGTGGTCGCCCGGGCCAATGTCTTCGCGCAGGCCGGCGACCACAAAGGCGTGAATCTGTTCGTCGGTGATATTGGCAGGTCGCATGTAGGGCAGTTGGGCGGTATTAGCCGCTCCAGCATTTTTTTGTGAAATAAAATAAGCGGATTTGCGCACAAAGGAAGCAAGAAAGCGGGAATTTCAACAGCAGGACCACAGGCGCTCCTATCCGGCAGGCGTCTGAAACGCGCCATCTCCCTCTCCTGTCAGGATGAGGTTATCAATCAGCCGCACCTGGCCCGCCCAGGCGGCTACGCAGGCCACGACAAATGGCCCTGCTTCCTGCGTTTCCACAGGCAACAGTGTGTAGCCGTCCACGATTTCAAAATACTCCGGCTGAAGGCCGGCCTCGCGCAGGGTTGCCAGTGCCGCCTCTCGGATATCGGCAACGGGTTTGCCCGCCACAAAATCTTCGCGCGCTGCCGTCAGGGCGCGGAAAAGGGCCGGCGCGGCAGCGCGCATCGGTGGTGTCAGACGCAGGTTGCGGCTCGACATGGCCAGCCCATCCAACTCCCGAACAGTAGGACACATGACCAGCTCCACAGGCATGGCCAGCAGCTGCAGCATCCGGCGAACAATGGTCAATTGCTGAAAATCCTTCTGACCCATATACAGCCGCTGAGGCTCGACGATGTCCAACAGGCGCTTCACTACGGTAGCCATGCCTTGAAAGTGACCGGGCCGAAACTGGCCTTCCATAACTTCTGTCAGGGGGCCAAAATCTAAGAGCACGGTCAGGTCCTGGCCAGGTGGATAGATTTCTTCTAACTCAGGCATGAACAGCGCCTGGCAGCCAGCCCGTTGCAGCAGGGCGATGTCGTGCTCTGGCATGCGCGGGTATCGGCGCAGGTCTTCGGGATCGTTAAACTGGGTAGGATTGACGAAAATACTGACCACCGAAACGTCGCCCGCCGCCTTAGCAGCGCGCACTAAGCTGAGGTGCCCCTCGTGCAGTGCGCCCATAGTAGGGGCAAAACCAATGCTGCGCCCCGACTTTCGCTGCCGGGCGAGCCATTCCCGCAGGTCGGCGATTTTTTCAAAAATGTGCATGGCGGCTCAAAATTCCGCACTCCCTGGATAACGCGGGAAAGCAATCACATCTCGGATGTTGCTCATGCCCGTAACAAACTGCACCAAGCGCTCGAAGCCCAGCCCAAAGCCCGCGTGCGGGCATGTGCCAAAGCGGCGCGTATCCAGAAACCAGTACAGCTCGTCTTCCGGGATGTGCATGTCGCGCATTTTTTGCAGCAAGACGTCTAAGCGCTCTTCGCGCTGCGAGCCGCCCACGATTTCGCCGATGCCCGGAAAGAGGATATCCATGGCCGCCACGGTTGGGCCGGGCACGCCCTCTTTGGGGTCATCTAAGCGCATGTAAAAGGCCTTAATGGCTGCCGGGTAGTTGGTCAGAATGACCGGCTTCTGAAAGTGTTTTTCCACTAAATAGCGCTCGTGTTCGCTCTGCAGGTCGGCGCCCCAGCGCTCGATGGGAAACTGAAACTTGCCTTTTTTATTGGGCGGCGAATTTTTCAGGATTTCGATGGCTTCCGTGTAGGTTAGGCGCTCGAAGCGATTGTCCACGACGAAGCGGATTTTTTCGCGCAGCGGCATAGGCGAGCGCTGGTCTTGAGGTTTCGCCTTCTCCTCTTCGATGAGGCGCTCCTCTAAAAGTTGGAGGTCTTCGGCGCAGTGCTCCAGCGCATAGCGGCAGACGTATTGGAGCATGGCCTCGGCTAAGTCGGCATTGTCGTTTAAGTCGGCAAAGGCCACTTCGGGTTCAATCATCCAGAACTCGGCCAAATGCCGTGTGGTATTGGAGTTTTCGGCGCGAAAGGTTGGGCCGAACGTATAGACTTCGCCCAGCGCCAGCGCGCCCAATTCGGCCTCCAATTGGCCGGAGACGGTCAGGTTGGTAGAGCGGCCGAAGAAGTCCTGGGTGTAGTCCACCTGACCATCGGGGGTTCGGGGCACGTTTTCTAAAGGCAAGGTGGTAACGCGAAACATCTCACCTGCGCCTTCGGCATCGCTGGCGGTGATGATGGGCGTGTGCAGATAAAAAAAGCCGCGTTCGTGAAAGAACTGATGGACGGCATAAGCCAGCGCATGCCGTACGCGAAACACGGCGCCAAACGTGTTGGTGCGGAAGCGCAAATGCGCATGCTCGCGCAGGAACTCCAGCGATTGCTTCTTAGGTTGGAGCGGATACTTTTCCGGGTCACAGTCGCCATAAATGGTGATTTCGCGGGCCTCTACTTCCACCCGCTGGCCTTTGCCCTGACTCTCGACCACGCGGCCCACGGCGCCAATCGCCGCGCCAAACTTGATGCGCTGCAGAGTTTGCTCGCCTACTTGCTCGGCATTTATCACCACCTGCAAATGCCGGGCACAAGAACCGTCGTTGAGCGCAATAAACTGATTGTTGCGAAAGGCCCGAACCCAACCCATTACGGTAACTTCCTGGCCAACAGGCTCCTTCGTCAAGATTTCAGCGATTTTCGTCCGTTTCATATTCGTTTTACATACACTGCTGGCAGGTGCACTGAAAAGAAAAAAGCCCTTCGTCTGCCAGCCCGACGAAAGGGCGGGCAAAGGTAGGAAGGCCGCGTGGATTGGCCGGCAAAAGGCAAAGCATTTCAGGGGTGCGCCGCGGCTGAGGCAGCTTTGGCCGCTTTGGGCAGAAACACTTCAAGCGGTCGTATAGGTCGCCCGTCGGCCCAATGGCCCAGCGAGCGTTGGGCAGGCGTATTTCCAAACGCCACATCGCCGTAGCGGCCTGTGCGGCTGTATTCCAGCAGAGCATCGCCGAGCTTCCAATAGCAATGGAAGTCTACTTCGTCCAATCGCCCTACCTGGAGCACTCGCAGCGCGGTGTAATTGCGCACGCCGTTGTCGAAGTCTAAATCGTAGCAGTAGGGTTCGGCATGCGAAGCCTGTATCCAGCGCTGGCCGTCGGTATCGCGCCGGTGCATGACGAAGTTTCGGTTAGGCGTGTGGATGGCGGTCTCGAATACCAATTTACCGAATTCGTAGCCCACCACGTAGTCGTCTTCACCCACGATGACAAGCAGGTTCAGGTCGGCGGGCAGTCCTGCATAATTTGCTAAACGAGCGCCCTTAAGCGGGCCGGTGCCCGGCTGACAAAGCAACATCGCCGCCGGCTTCGGAATACGGTGCTGCGCCCAGTGCACGCCTAAGTTAGCCGCAATGGCACCTCCGTACGAGTGGCCGAAATAGCCCACACCCTCTAAAATGGGCCGCACGTGGTCGCCCGTTTGCAACAGTGCCAGCGCATCCCGGATGCCCTTGGCCGCATTCGCCGGAAAACGCTCCGGCCCTGGCGTTATCAGGTTCATCTGATAGCGCGGGTAGATGACAATGTTGCCGCGCGCCACCAAGTGCTTCATCCACTTGCCGTACACCATCGGATTGTAGGCGCCATATCCATGTAAAAACACTACCACCGGCGCTGAGTCAGGCTTCGGATCGGCCGGCTCAAACAACCAGAAACCATCGGCCCGCGCAGCCCCATCGTAAAACGCCACACTCCGATGCCGGTAATCCGCTCCACCCGGCCCTGAAGCCGGCTGACCGGGATAGGGAGCACTCTGAGCCGCCAGATATAAGCCTCGAAATGTCAAAGAAACCATCAATAAAAATAGTCGTATCATTGCAAACGTAACCCGAAAAAAGCCGCAGATCTTCGTGCTGTTGTCGCCAAAACCCTGTACGGGTATTGCATGCAACGCCTGTGTCCAAAGGAAAAAACACACCTAAAGCCGGCAAATAAGCCGCAGTTTTGGCGTAGCAATCTGGTTGCTGTAATGCCCGGCCCGGTCGCGAATCTGGATGTAGTAGTACACGCTGTCAAATTGCACCGGCACGTTTTCGCACGAGAGTTTGAAGCCCGTCAGCGGGTCGGTGTAAATGCAGCATGTGGTAGGCAGCAGGATAGAGATTTCGCCCGAAATGCCGTTACCCGCCCCCTGCTGATCAATATAGGGAATGCGATAAGGCGGCTTGGAAAATGAGTCGCGCCCGTCCACGATGAAGATACTCGGCTCGGCGCCCTGAAAGCCCAAATCGCCGTCGCCATCGGTGAAGCCGATGGTAATAATCACGCTATCGGCCCCCAAGGGCGTCTGGCGAAGCGTGTTTTTAGAAAAGCTAATAAATTCAATCACCGGCTCTATGGGGTAATCCGGCGGCTCTACGCATTGCCAGGTTATGCCGCCCAAAGCGAACAGTAGCGCCAGCGCGCCCATCGTTTTTTTCATAACCGCTTATTTTGCCACAAAAAACGTATTCACGTGTCGTCTCGCACACCGCGCCGCTCCGAATTATTGTCAAAAATTGCTCGCCTTGACGCTTTTTCCTGGGAAGAGGTTGCCATGAGCGTCTTCCGCTACCAGGCGGCGCACAATCCGCTGTACGCGCGTTTTCTTGAATTGCTGGGACGCCTGCCGGCGCGCATCACAAGGCCTGACGACATTCCTTTTTTGCCCATTGGCCTGTTTAAAACGCATCTCGTTCAGAGCGGTCGCTGGAAGCCTCAGGAGGTTTTCACCAGCAGCGGCACAACGGGACAACAACCCTCGCGCCATGCGGTTCGCGAGCGCCGGTTTTATTTGGAAAATGCGCGGCGCGGCTTCGCCCACTTTTATGGCGACCCTTCTGAATGGTGCACCCTTGCCCTGCTTCCTGCCTATCTGGAGCGGCCGGGCTCGTCGTTGGTGGCGATGGTGGACGATTTCATTCGCCGGTCTCGCTATGCGGAAAGCGGCTTTTTTCTGCGAAGCGACGAGGCGCTGCTGCAGGCAATTGCTATTTGCCAGGAGCGGCGCCATCCGACCCTGTTGCTGGGCGTCAGCTTTGCCCTGCTGGACTTCGCCGAACGGCATCCTATGCCCCTGCCGGGCGTGGTGGTTATGGAGACGGGCGGCATGAAGGGTCGGCGGCAGGAACTGACACGCGAGGCGCTGCATGCCCTTTTGTGCCAGGCATTTGGCTTGGAAGGCGTGCACTCGGAGTACGGCATGACGGAGCTGTTTTCGCAGGCTTACAGCCAGCCGCACCTTGGGCAGCCCGCGCGCTTCTGGCCAGCGCCCACACTGCGCGCAGCCGCGGTGGAGGTGTATGACCCGCTCACCCGAACGGCGCCCGGGCGCACGGGTGTCCTGTGTTTCATGGACTTAGCAAACTTAGACACCTGTAGTTTCATTGCTACAGAAGACGTAGGGCGCGTCTACGCCGACGGCTCGTTCGAGGTATTGGGCCGCTTAGACGCCGCCGAATGGCGCGGCTGCAACCTGATGGTCGAATAAAACGTTTATTCGAGCATGCTCATCGGAGTGATGTCGGACACCCACGGCGCATTGGACGAGCGCATCTTCGAGCACTTCGCCACCTGCGACGAAATATGGCATGCCGGCGACTTTGGCAGCCTCGAAGTGGTGGAACGCCTGCGTGCCTTCAAGCCCTTGCGCGGCGTGTACGGCAACATTGACGACGCGCACATCCGGGCTGAAATGCCTGAAGACCTGCGCTTTACCTGCGAAGGCGTGCCAGTGTTCATGACCCACATCGGCGGCTATCCGGGTAGGTACACCCCGCGCGTGCGAAAAATCCTGCAGGCCGACCCACCGCGAAAAGGCCTGTTCATCTGCGGCCACTCGCACATCCTCAAGGTGATGCCCGACCGGGATTTAGACTTTCTGCATATCAACCCGGGCGCCTGCGGCAACGAGGGCTGGCATAAAATAAAAACCCTCGTCCGCGTCCGAGTGGAGGCTGGCGCCATTCAAGGCGTCGAAGTCATCGAATTAGGGCCACGCGGCGCTTTGACGTAACCCTGCCGACCCCTTACCTTTGCCGCGCAAAAAAAGACACCGGTCCCGTAGTTCAACGGATAGAATAGAGGTTTCCTAAACCTTTGATACAGGTTCGATTCCTGTCGGGGCCACCGAGAAAATACCCTCTATCAGCGCAGGCTCCCCGCCCCGCGAATGTTCCCTACAAATCGGATGTGCACACGCTCGCCTCACAGCCCTTCCATCGGTTGAGGGTGCTTCGCTTATCTTTGCTTGCGGCAATTTTGCCGATGCTTATGGAAAAGACGACCCACCGGATTATTCGAGGCGACAGCCGCTGGATGCGCGAGCTCGAGGACGACAGCGTGCACCTAGTCATTACCTCGCCGCCGTACTGGCAACTGAAAGACTACGGCGCCGAGGGCCAGATTGGTTTTCACGACGACTACGAGACGTATGTCAACCACCTGAACCTGGTGTGGAGCGAATGCTTCCGCGTCCTTAAGCCCGGATGCCGCCTGTGCGTCAACATCGGCGACCAGTTCGCCCGCGCCGTCTACTATGGCCGCTATAAAGTCATTCCCATCCACAGCGAGATCATCCGCTTTTGCGAAACGGCGGGCTTCGACTTTATGGGCAGCATCATCTGGCAAAAAACCACTACTACCAACACCACAGGCGGCGCCAGCGTCATGGGCAGCTTCCCCTACCCGCGCAACGGCGTCGTCAAATTAGACTTTGAGTACATTCTGCTGTTCAAAAAACCCGGAGAAGCGCCCAAGCCCACACCCGAGCAAAAAGCCCAGGCGGCCATGACCACCGAGGAGTGGAATACCTACTTCCACGGCCACTGGAACATTCCAGGCATACGGCAGGAAGGACATCTGGCCATGTTTCCCGAGGAAATCCCACGCCGCCTCATCCGCATGTTCTCCTTCCCAGGCGAATGGATACTCGACCCTTTCCTTGGCAGCGGCACTACTTCGCTGGCAGCCTTGAAACTCGGACGCAACTCTTGCGGATACGAGATAAACCCGGCATTCATCCCCATTATTCGCAAAAAATTGACCGCCCACGAGCGCTCGCTCTTCGCCGAAGCAGCCTTCTGCTTTGAAGAACAAAGACCGCTGGACATCCCTTTCGCAGAGGAAATTGCCCGGCTACCTTATGTTTTCCGCGATCCGCATCGCTTAGACAAACAGGTGGACGTCAAGAAACGCACCTTCGGCTCCCGCATAGACGCCGAGAGCGACCACCCACGCGAGACGCTCTTTACTGTGCGCGACGTCCTCTCGCCCGAACGAGTGCGCCTGTCTAATGGCGATACCGTGCGCCTCATCGGCATTCAAGCCGACCCGGCCCGACTCAACGACGCCGTAGACTTCCTGCGCCAAAAAACCAAAGGCAAGCGCGTATTCCTGCGCCTCGACGACGACGTTCAACGCGACGAACAGCAGACGCCTATGGTTTACCTCTATTTAGAAAATAAAACCTTCCTCAACGCACATCTGCTCAAACAAGGCCTAGCCAGGGTGGATAACTCCAGAGCGTATCGCTATCAGCAAAAATTTAATGAATTGGCAAAAAATGGCTAAGAGATACTCCCTTGACTTCGGCAAAAAGGCGCCAGCTTTCAGGACTTCACAGACCGTTTTGGCGGCAAAGTGTTTATTGTGTTCAGCTTAGATGGGGAGGTTGTCAATTTGGCAATCCTAGACGATATAACGGCTGAAATTGAGCGTCTTCAGAGGGGCAGGTAGCTCGAGGTATTTTGCGGCAGCTGTACGATTAAATAGGCACACTGCTGTACGCCTTTCTGAAAGGCATGAATTTCTTTTTCGCATTAAAAAAACGCCTCTTCACCCGGTGCATCCACCAGCCGAAGAGGCGTCTGAGGCAGCTTGATCTTGCTCTGTTTACTTACCGCCTTTTGCCGCGGGGCGCTCTTTGCTGCGCACTTCGCCGGTGATTTCTAAGTGTGTCTCAGCCGGCGTGGTGTTGGCCGTAACGGTTACGTGTTTGGTTTGGCGGCCAGGCTTGCCCTTAGTGTCGAACTCGACGGCAATTTCGCCGCTGCCGCCGGGCGGGATAGGCTGCTTGGGCCATACGGGTACTGTGCAGCCGCACGAGCCCTTGGCGTTGGAGATGATGAGCGGCTCTTTGCCCGTGTTGGTGAACTTGTAGATGTGTTTCACGATAGTGCCTTCGTCGGCCACACCAAAGTCATAGACCGTCTGGTCGTACTTGATGGTGGTCGTCGGTACGTTAGGCGGCGCTGTGGCTGCCTGGTTGGTACCCGGAATGTTGCCCATGCTGAAGGGCGAAGGCGCCTGAGGCGTGCTGGCCTCGGCAGCTTCGCGGATCTTGTCGGCTTCCGATTTGCCAAACCAGACGTCGAAGCCGCCCAGAGCAAAGTTGGCGACTAATAAGGCTGCCACTAAGACCAACAGACCCAGTTGGATTTTTTTACTCTTGTCCATATTACAGTAGTATTTTTTGTGTGAAAAGCATGTAATGGGCCACAAAGGTAAGCTCCCGCGCTTGCAGACGCCTTTTATGGGAGAAGTTCGTTTGCAAATAGTTAACGCAGCCGACGTTTTGCCCAATCTGCGCTACCTTAGCGCCTGCTACTCAAGGCCTCTTGCTCGCTATGTCTTCTCTATTTCGCAAAGCTCTCAGCCTATTCGTCATCTTAGACGAGCCGGCCAGCAAACCGGAAAATGCTGCTCCTGCACCCGCTGCCGCGCCGGCGGCCAGGGCCCAGCCTACCATGTCGGCGGAAGACTTGGACAAATACGAGCGCCATTTTGAGCAGCTGTTCGAGAATGCCAACCTGCCCGGGCCGGACTATTTCGAGTTCTGGCGAACGATGGAAGCGCTCGAAGCGCATATCCCCGACGAGAACGCCCGTATAAAAGCGGCGTTTGCCTCGCTGCAGGTGCAGGGCTTGGACAAAGCCAAACTCCTCCACACTGCAGCCCAGTACCGCGACGTGGTGTTGCGCGACAAGGCCAACTTTGAAACCGCCTTGCAAGGCAAAGCAGAGGCAGAAATCGCGGGCCGACAGACCGAATGGCAGACGCTAAAGCAGCAAAACGAAGCACGCCAGCATCAAATAGCCCAACTGCAACAAGAGATCGCGGCCGCTGAGCAACGCATGGAGCAACTCCAGCGCGAAATCGAGCAAGAAAAAAACAAAATTGAACAGGTGCAGCGCGGCTATTTAGCCGCCTGTGAGGCGATGGTCAGTAAAATCAACGCCGACATCCAACGACTTGAGCAATTGTTGTAACCGTATTCGTTCACCTTATCTTAATTGACTCACATCATGCAAAAATCGCTTCTACCCGCCCTGCTTCTTTTCGCCGTTTCGCTCTTCCTTGTCCAGTGCGGCAAAGACAATCCTCAGCCCGAAAGCTCTGACGTGTGGGTGGTTACTAAGTTCGTAGACCTTAAGCCAGGCACTGATCAAACCTTCAACGACGACACCCAGCGTTTTGCAGGTTATTCGTTTGAATTCCAGAGCGGCGACCTGCTCGTCGTACGCCAGCCCAACGGTAGCCTCAAGGAGGGCAAGTGGCGCCGACACACGAACGACACCAAGCTCTCCATCGGTATGGAAAACCCGCCGGCCCTGTTGGATGAGATTGTCGGCACGTGGGATGTAGAGCTGTACTCGGCCACCTCCATTAAACTCGTCAACCCGAACGCCCCGACACCGGGCAGTGTGGTGGACTTTGGCAAACAAGCCGTTCGCATCGAATTCACGAAACAATAAATCTTGCCTGCATCGTGGCAGCCTGAAAGGCAGAGGGCGCGCTTCCATCCGGATAGCGCGCCCTCTTTTATGCTCTGATACCTGACCCGACGTTAGGCGCCTAAGTAAGAGCGAAGGAGTTTACTGCGGCTGGTAGCGCGCAGTTTGTTGATGGCCTTGTCTTTTATCTGGCGCACCCGTTCGCGCGTGAGGCCGAAGCGGTCGCCGATATCTTCTAACGACAGGGGGTGATCCACCCCAATACCGAAGTACAACTTAATGACGTCGGCCTGCCGGTCGGTCAGCGTGCTCAGCGAGCGCTCGATCTCGCGGCGCAGCGAGTCCATGTACTCCAAATGCTGGTCGGTACCGGGCACATCTTTGTTTTCGAGCACGTCAATGAGCGAGTTGTCCTCGCCTTCCACGAAGGGTGCATCCATCGAGACGTGGCGGGCGGCTACGCCCAGCGTGGTCTCTACTTCTTCAGGTGTGATCTCCAGCATCTCGGCCAGTTCTTCTGCGCTGGGCTCACGCTCGTAGGTCTGCTCCAATTCCGAAAACGCCTTATTAATTTTATTGAGCGAACCCACCTTATTCAGCGGCAGGCGCACGATGCGGCTTTGCTCGGCCAACGCCTGCAGGATGGATTGGCGAATCCACCACACAGCGTAAGAGATGAACTTAAAGCCCCGCGTTTCGTCGAAGCGCTGGGCGGCTTTTATCAGGCCTAAGTTGCCCTCGTTGATGAGGTCCGACAGGCTCAGGCCCTGGTTTTGGTACTGCTTGGCCACCGACACCACGAAGCGCAGATTGGCCTTAGTCAATTTCTCCAAAGCCGCCTGGTCGCCTTGCTTAATGCGCTTGGCCAGTTCTACCTCTTCCTCCGGCGTCAGCAGGTCCACCTTGCCGATTTCTTGCAGGTACTTCTCTAACGACTGGCTTTCGCGGTTCGTAATAGACTTCGTAATCTTCAGCTGCCTCATGGCACAATATATCCGTTATTTTTTAGCCCGCAAAGATACAGCTTTCGAGCGGGCGGTGTCAAGATGTTTCGAGGGAAGTGTCGTTTTTTCAGATTTTCGGATGCTGACAGTGGTATAAACGCCGTCAAATGCGTTTTAGTTCTGCCGCGATTGGAGCTTTGCGACAGTTAAGCGCTCCCTGAGACGCACGCCCTTGCTGAAGTAACAGGCGGCTTTAGCGCACCAGCAGTTTTTGCGTCAGCGCCTGATGAGGGGTGCGCACCGTTACCCAGTAGGTTCCGGCAGGCAACTGGTCGGCGTGGAGGAAGAGGTTCTTTTCGCCGGCAGGCAGTTCGCCCTCGAACAGCGTCTGTACCGTCTGGCCCATGGCGTTGTGGACGCTGACCGTGGCGAAGGTGGCGTTTTCAGCGTAGAGCGGCACGACGGTGATGGCCGACGCCGGGTTGGGATAGATGGAGCGCAGCGAAACATTCGGCAGCTCGGGCCGAACGTTGACGCTTTCATCCTGCACGCAGAACTTCCAGTAGCCTTTAGGCGCAGGCATGGGGCGCGCCATGCGTTTACCGCTTTTAGCTACGGCTTCCAAATAGTAATAAATGGTGGTTCCTGCGGGTTGGCGCGGGATCAATCCTCGATGCGTCCAGAGGGTGTCATCCGGCTTGTGGAGCGGCAGTGGTGTGCACGTCCATGGGCCATTGGGATTGGTGGCGTAGCACACCTTGAGCGTGTCAATGCCGCTGCGGTGATGAGCGCTGGCCCAGATGGTGTAGCCTGTAGTAGCAGCGTTGTTAACCATGCAGGAAGACACTTGATTAGACAGCGGCTGATGCAAAATAAGCAACGGATCGGATACCCCTATCTCTTTCGTGATGCAATGAATAGCGCCATATGCCGGGATAATGTGGTTGCAATCAATCCCTACAATGTTGTAACCGGGCAGCGCCTCTTGCCAGATGCGCCTGGCGGTTGTGTCGTATTTTTCTTCATAGAAGGGCACGATCACGGTTTTATTGACAAAAACAGCGTTCAAATAGGTGCGATAATGGCCTCCCTGACTCGGGTACTTACCGTCGTGGGGTGGCATTGGAATGCGAATGACTTTGAATGGCGTACCCAGATAGGTTTTAAAGTTGCTCAATACGTACTGAATGTTGGCCTCAATCTGAGGGCCGTCAGATACCCCTGTCGGATACTGGCCCACGAGCAGGGTCTCTTCGTCCAGCAGTTTCATGTGCATGTCAATGTGGTGGATGCCGTCGTACGGCAACACCTCCATTTTGATGTAACGCTTCAGGCCCATGTATTCGCGCATGATGCGGTCAATTTGCGCTTCACTTTTGGGGGTTACTCCAAATCCATTGCCTGGCGCATTTTCATGTAACACGAGTTTAGAGGAGAACCCTGTGCCCATGCCGTCGCACATGAAATTACCGCCTGTATTGACTAAGTCATCCGGCGCCTGAGCAGCGTTGTAAAAGGGCACATTCAGGCGCTGAGCGATAACGGCAGGCATGGAGTCATCCAAAGGCCGCGGGCGATTGTATATCCAATCAATGATACACATCGAATCCACCATGCCCATGTAAGCCGTATTCGGGCCATAGTCGCGGATCCACAGCGAATTGCTTGGAGTTACCAGAAAGTCGAGGTTGTGTTGCAGGTTTATGCCGCGGCTCGACAGGTAATTGCGAGCGTTGGTGAGACTTGTGCTATCCGGACACGTGATCAGCACGCGACACTCCTTCTGAGAGGCGCGAACAATTTCAGTCAATATGGGCCAAAAGCCGCGCCAGGTAATGGCTATTGCCTGCAATTCTTCCCATTCGGCCATCGCGCGTACGGGTCTGGGAGGAGGGGAGGTATTCTCTCCAAGAAAGCGAGGAACGCTCCAATACTTTTCCAGCAGCAACTGCTCTGATAGGGTCATGTAGCGAGGCAAAACTTCCTCCTCTGGCTGTTGAGCCCAAAGAAGAGGGCAAAAGAAAAGAAACAGCACAGCGAATGAGCATAAAACCTTTTTCATGTTCTTTAGAACTTGTTTTAGTGATGTTATTCTGTCAATTATACGGGCAAGTAATTGGATTATGGTCTCTAAATATCGCATAAAATATCTGCAATAAAAACAACGGCTATCAAGCACTTTTGCAAAACCATCTATCCCTTCCGCCAGAAATTACCCTATCCTCTGAACCCTGCTGCGAAAATACAAGGTTTTGCCGATATGTCTCTGAGGTAAGCTATGCTGTTTATTGCCTTGCCAACCGCCCTACCGTGAGGCCCTGCACCAGAATGCTAAAGGCGACCACCATGTACGTCAGCGTCAGCCACATTTCGCGGCCCAGCTCGGGTGTCAGTTTTAGCGCCAGCGCAATCGAGATGCCGCCGCGCAGGCCGCCCCAGGTGAGCACCAATATCGTATGCGAAGTAATGGCTCCTCGCAGGCGAATGAGTTGCGCCGGTAGCCATATCGAAGCGTAGCGCGAAGCCAGACCCAGGGCAATGACGATAAGCCCCAGCGCAAACCACGTTGGCTCAAAGGACAGCACCACCAGCTCTAATCCAATGAGCACGAACAGAATAGCGTTGAGCGTCTCGTCAATCAGCTCCCAGAACTTGTCTATGTAATCCGCCGTCTCTTCCGACATGGCTAAGCGCTTACCGTGGTTGCCAATGAGCAGCCCCGCAATCACCACCGCCAGTGGCCCCGACACATGAAACTGGTGTGCCCCCAGATAACTGCCCATGACCACGCCCAGCGTCAGCAATACTTCCACCTTGTAGTTGTCAATGTTGCGCATCAGATAAAAGCCCGCAAAGCCCGCTGCAAAACCCAACAACACGCCGCCGCCTGCCTCCTGCACAAACAACGTAGCTACGTCTGTCCAGTGCATCGCCTCCGGGTGCTGCGCCACCTTCAAAATCGAGAGAAACACCACCACGCCCACGCCGTCGTTGAACAGCGACTCGCCCGCAATTTTCATCTCCACCGACTTGCTCACCCCAGCCGCTTTCAGGATGCTCAGCACCGCTATCGGGTCGGTCGGCGAAATGAGCGCCCCAAACAGCAGGCAATGCAAATACGGCGTCGGCAGGCCAAACACCTGGAGCAATCCAAACACACCCGTGCCCACCAAAAACGTGTTGATGACCACGCTCAGCGTGGAAAACAACACTACCGGCAGCCGCACCTTCTTCAACTCGTCTAAATGAATGTGAATGGCGCCGGCAAAAAGCATAAAGCCCAGCATCGCCTCCAGCAGCAGGTCGGCAAAGTCCACCTCATTGACCAGTTCTACCAATTCCTGAAGCAGCGGCGGGTAAATGCGCCCTACCCCCACGAGCACTAACGACAGTAGCAAACTCGTCAGCATCAACCCAATCGCCGGCGGTAGCCGAATAAAACGATGGTTGACGTACGCAAACAAGGCCGAAAGAACGACCAATATGGCTAAAAGATCAAAAAAATGGGTCATCATCCCAGTAACGGCCAAACTTGTTTGGCCCAGTGCCCGCCAAACTTGTTCGGCCCGGGCGCCTGCTGCAAAAGCACCGCAAAGCAATCAAACTTTTAGCAAAACCCTGAAAAGTTGAGAACGGCGACTCGGCTGAGGTCATGCAGAAATGCAAAGTCGCACAATTCCCCCTCTTGATGAGGTCGCCTCAGGTCAATTTCTCTGCGGACCTGTGCAGTTTTTAATTTTTTAACCTCCGAGAACGCAGAGGGTAAAAGCGCCCGCCCAAAAACACATCTACTGCCCTGACGAGCATTACATCCACCCGCAGTCAAGACGGGGCCTCCTGCCAGGAGAGATACCATCGGCTTCCGGAAACTGGAGTTTCCGGATACATTTTACGGGAGTTTCTGGATGTGTTTTACAGCATTTTTTCGATTTCATAGATCGAATTCACCTTGCCGGCAAAGAGGCAATAGAAGCGCGGTTGCGTGCGCAGGAGCGCGATTTCGGTAGGCCGTCCGTCGTCAATGTAGCTGGCTTTGAGTTTGGTTTTGATGGTAAAATAGGAAAAGAGGTATTGTAATTGGACGTTGTTGGCGAGGTATTGACGCATTTGCGCAATCATTTTGCGGGCGTTGGTGGGTGGTCGGCGCGGGCAGGTGGTACAGATGCCTGGCGCCTGCGGTTGGCAGCGTGGGTCGGTGTGGGGTTGTTGGCAGTCGAAGGTAGGCAGGTCGTCGTAGGAGATGCTGTGGTGGGTGTAGGCTACGGAGGAGATGGACAGCAGGCCGCTGAGGCCGTAAGGCATGATGGAGCCGAAAGGGCCGTCCATGACGGTGAGGCCGATGTTGCGCAGTTGGGGCGATGCGGCAAAGGCGATTTCCGAGATTTCGTGGGTGAGGGCTAAGGGTTGCACGCCGAAGAGGCGATTGACGGCATTGGTAGCGGCGTAGGTGGCGTTGATGACGATGGGCGCCTGGAGCAGGCCGGCGGGGGCGCCGTCGTTTGTTTGCGTCTGTATTCTCCATTCATCGCCGTCGGCGGTGGCAGCGGCCACCTGCGTTTGCAACAGCAGAGCGATGTTGCGTTCGGCCTCTATGCGCTGCCGATACCAGGCGGCCAGCAGGACGGGGTCGAACGAGTGTTCTACCGTGCGAAAGAGGGCTTCTAAGCGCTCAAAGTTGAACAGCGGGTGCGCTTCGATGCGTTCGCACGGAATGCGCAGGTACTGGCAGAAGCGCTCAAACTGGCTGGCATCGGTGAACGACCCATAACGGTCAATAGCGTAGTACTTTTCAAAGGAAGCGTGGATGAAGGGCCGGTGTTCTGCGGTAAAGCGCTCCTTGTGCGCATCGCTCATGACGGCTGTGGCCACAGAACGCGGGTAGTGGTAGCCGCCGTGCAAGCGCGCCTGATTGACTAAAGAGGCTTTCTGAAAAAGGCGTGCTTCCTTTTCCAAAAGGGCTACGCGCCAGCCCTTGCTCGCTAAGTAGAGCGCTGAATAGCAGCCGAAGATACCGCCGCCAATGACGATTGCATCGTACCGACTTTCCATAAGTCTGTTGCTGCCTACGGTTCCGCCGATTGGTACACGCCGGGTAGATTGCGCCCCAGGCCGTTGTAGTCCAAGCCGTAACCTACCACGAAGCGGTCGGGGATGTCGAAGCCCACATAGTCCACTTCTACAGGAAAGACGGCTGCCGAGGGCTTGCGCAGGAATGCCACTGTGCATAGGCTAGCGGGCTGCTGGCTGCGCAAGTATTCCAAGAAGAAATGCAGGGTGCGACCGGTGTCCACAATGTCCTCTATCACAATGATATGTCGGCCCTCTAAGGCGGCGTCTATGCCCATGACCGTTTGCACTGCGCCCGTGGACTGCATGCCGCTGTATGAGGTCAGTTTGACGAAGCTGATTTCACAGGGCGCGTGAAAGGCTCGAATAAGGTCGGCGGCAAATACGAATGCCCCGCTTAGGATGCTGACGAACAGCGGCTGCTTGTCGCCATAACGCTGTGCAAGCGCCGCGCCCAACTCGCGTACGCGAGCGCTCACTTGAGCCTCGCTGAATAAAGAAACGAAAAGCAAATCGTGCAACTGCACATGATCGCCGCTATGAGTGTAAGCTGGCATAGGAAAAAGAAACGCAGAACAACCATCAAAAAATAAGGGCGCGCGCACGTAAGGCAACCAGTAGGCCCCCATTAACCCGGCAAAAGGCCGCAAGGGCGAAGGTAATGGCAATCCTTAAAACCAACTTCTCCGGCCTAGCTTGGCCCATGGAAACCGCTGCCGCTCCGGTCGCTTCAAGCTAATTTTATTATTCCATACTCGCAACCGCACTTTTTCTCCTACTTTTGCCCGCCGAAACAAACATTATCCAGATCGTTTTTCAAAAAGAACCCGATATCATGGCACAAGAGCCCATCGTTCGATACAGCGACGAAGAATTAGAAGAGTTCCGTGTCCTTATTATGGAGAAATTGGCCAAGGCTGAAGAAGAACTCGCCTTCACGCAAAAGCAGATTGATGAACTGAACGAGGTGGGCTTCCACCAGCAAGGTGGTGATTGGTACGATGACTCCTCTGCCCACGCCGACTTAGAGCTGCTGCAACGCATGGCCCAACGCCAACAGCGCCACATCCAGGACCTGAAAAACGCCCTCTTACGCATTCAAAACAAGACCTATGGCGTCTGTACAGTAACAGGCAAACTTATTGATAAAAATCGCCTTCGTTTAGTGCCGCATGCTACCAAAAGTCTGGAAGGCAAAACCATCGCCAACCAGCGCACCATACCCAGTAGCGACGAAGCTCAATCGCTCTTCGAAGACGATAGCGAACGCCCAGCACCCACCCGCCCTATCGGAGACCGCGTGCGCTTGCCCAATACGCTCCGCTCCCCTGAGGCGGGCGACGAATGGGAAATCAGCAGCGAAGCCATGGAAAACGCCGAGGGCTACACCACGCAGAAACTCGACGACGACGACGAATAAAAACTCGCCGCCGACCCGCCGCCAGCCCTCTAACTTCTACCAAAACTTGATAGCCGACGACAGGTATGCCTCGGCCATGGCGTTTAGTTGACCCCAGGTGAAGCCGCAGGTGTCGCACGGATAATACGACATGATGTTGCCCACGTCCGGGTTGTAGTAGTCCCCTTTGGCGTCGCGCTTGCCGTTGATGAACCGGCACTGACCCGTGATGTAAAACTCAAACGGTTCGCCCGGCACATAAGGATCTGCCGGAGTGTCACAGATGCCGTCGCCCGCGACTGTGCAATTCGAGCCATCCACCAATTCGGCGCCGTTGCCTTCAAACGTGTGCTTCAGGTTGAAAAAGTGCCCCAGCTCATGCGCTATTGCCCGCGCATTGAGGCAGCTTTTGCGCAACAAAATGTAGGAGGAAACCGGGTCGTTGATGCCGTTTAAGGTAGCTAACCCACACCGGGCGTACGGATTGACGAAGGAATCCACTAAATACATATTAATACGGCGCTCCACGTTGTACTTCGTCGTAATCTCAGCTATTTGCGCCGCCGTAGAACGCAACGTGTCGTACTGCCAGTTTTCATGGTAGCGAAATTCGCAGATTTCAAACCGCGCGCAAATCGGTGCAAAAAACGAATTGGCACTGGCTACCGCCTGCCGCACTTGGGCTTCGGATATATGATAAGCGCCGTTCAAACTATCCGGAAAAACGTGCGCCACAATGGTAAACGTCTTGTCCAGACATGGCAGCGACGAATGTTTGAAGGTGTATTGCTGCCCCAACACCGGAGCGCATAGCCCTGCCAGAAGGGCCAGAAGAGTCAGATGGCGCATGTGCGTTATCGTTTTTACAGGATAAAAGACCATTGGATTACGCTGGCAAAAGTGGCAACTTTCCCTCAATGCGGCGCATTCTTTTTACTTAATGTCAACTGCTCGCCGGCAGCGCTACCTTTGTGGCAAAACTCAGCTTAAATTTTTATCGCCATGCCCAACGCTTCCTACGAGGAAAAGCTCCAGGCCTTCGGTCGCTTGCTCCAAATCATGGATGAATTGCGCGAAAAATGCCCCTGGGACCGCAAACAAACGCTCCAATCGCTCCGACACCTGACCATCGAGGAGACCTACGAACTGGCCGATGCCATCCTGAGCAACGACCTCAACGGCGTGCGCGAAGAAATCGGCGACCTTATGCTACACATGGTTTTCTACGCCAAAATTGCCTCTGAGCAGGGCGCTTTTGATATTGCCGATGCCCTCCATGCCCTGTGTGATAAACTCATAGCCCGCCACCCGCACATCTACGGCGACGTGCAGGTGGCCGATGACGAGGAGGTCAAGCGCAACTGGGAACAACTCAAACTCCGCGAAGGCAAACGATCGCTGCTGTCTGGTGTGCCCAATAGTCTGCCCGCCATGGTCAAAGCCTTCCGAATGCAGGAAAAAGTCAGCCAGATCGGCTTCGAATGGGACAACACCGAACAGGCCTGGGAAAAAATCCAGGAAGAACTTGCCGAATTGCAGTACAACATCCAGAACAACGCTCCGCCTAGCGAAACGGAGGACGAACTGGGCGATGTGCTCTTCACCTTAGTCAACTTCGCTCGCTTCATTGGCATCGAACCCGAAGCCGCTCTGGAACGCGCCAACCGAAAGTTTAAATATCGCTTCGAGTATATTGAAGCCCATGCTCCTCGTCCTTTAGCCGAAATGACGCCGGCCGAAATGGACGCATTGTGGGACGAAGCGAAACGGACAGAGAAAAAACGCTCCGCAGCACCCGATGACGGCAACGCTCCTGCTCGCCCGCTCGGAGAGTGAGACGGACAACACTCTCTTGCAACCTGCCCGTCCATCTTATTCGCCGTACAGCAGGCGAGGATAAACCGATTTTCTGATTTGGGCAATCTGAGCGCTGCTTCCTTCAAGGGCGCTCTCGCAGCACTACTGCCGAACGCATTCCATCACTACTGTCCATTCTCTATGTCGTCTGACCCACAGCCCTGGCTCATCGAGAGCAGCCGATATGTCTATGAGTGTCGGCCCTACATGTGCCTGCGGGAGGACAGCGTCCTCTTGCCTACGGGCGCGCGCATCCCGAACTATTTCGTTTTTGAGTACCCGGACTGGGTTTCTGTGTTGGCCGTAACACGCGACGAGCGCTTCGTGCTCATCCGCCAGTACCGGCATGGCCTCCGGCAAGTGCACTACGAACTACCCGCTGGCGTAGCCGATGAGGGGGTGTCCTTGCTGGAAAACGCCCAACGCGAACTGCTCGAAGAAACGGGCTTTGGCGGCGGACAATGGCAGTTCTACTTCCGCGCCTGCGCCAACCCAGGTACACACACCAACTGGTGCCACCTCTTTTTGGCCACAGACGTAGAACCCTTGCAACCGCCTGACTCAGAGCCCACTGAAGACCTCCGCGTCTGTTTGCTCACGCGTAACGAGCTGCTGCACGCACTCCGCCACGAAGGCATGGCTCAGGCCATTCACGCCGCAGCACTGTGGCGGTGGTTGGCGGAAAAAGGATGCCCTCAAGAGGACAATCCTCCTGCAAACCTCGCCTGACGAAATCCGATCTCACGGCTTCAGCGCATATGTCAGCCCCACATTGACGCCTGCGGCGCTTAAACGGCTGCGCCACGCCCGATTGGCCCAGTGCTCGCCTGAGGAAAGGCCTACGCTCGGCTGCGCCGAAAGCGCAGCGTGCAGGCAGAAACTGACGGTAAAAAACAGGAAAAATCGTTTCATGGCGCATTTACCTAACGCCTTTCTACAGCCAATCGTTGCCCGCTCGCAAAACACGCGGGCTGGTTTGGCGTTTTTGGGGCAATTCCATCTTTTTTCTCCCCGCTTCAACGATGTTTGTTTTATCTTTTTTCATCAAAAAACACTTCTTACTGCTGGCCGGATTTCTGGGGCTGGCATGGCCGCTTTTTTCTCAAAAATACACCACTGTGGAGAGCACGTCGCCTAAGGCGCGAGCGGCGTACTTAGAAGGTCGCCGTTATCTGCGCGAGGGCAATGCCTTTCGCGGCTTGCGCTTTCTGGAGGACGCCCTTCGCGAAGACTCCACCCTGATTGATGCGTACATGCTGTGGGCCGAAGTGCACTTCGACCAGGAACAGTGGGAAACTGCCTCGCGCGGCTACGCGAAGGTATTGCAGCTGAACCCCACGTATCACCCTTCGGCATCGTTTAACATGGCGCTGTGCAAGTGGAATTTAGACCGTTTCGATGAGGCCAGCGCTTACATTGAAATGTTCTTGCAAGCGGGCGTCAAAGATGCGCGCCGGCTTTACCAGGCGCGTCGGTTGGCCGAAAACAGCCGATTTGCCGCCGAGGCCGTCCGAAATCCCGTGCCTTTTGCACCGCGTTCGGTGGGGCCCACTATCAATACGCCCACCGACGAGTACCTGCCCGCGTTGACCGCCGACGGCAATACTATGATTTTCACCCGCCGCGACGGCTACGACGAAAACTTCTATAAAAGCGTGCGCCAACCCGACGGCAGCTGGGGGCGCGCCGAATACCTGAACAACGTCAACAGCCGGCAAAACGAAGGCGCGCAAGCCATCAACGCCGACGGACGCTGGCTGGTCTTCACCGCCTGCAACCGCCGCGACGACGGCTCGCAAGGCAGCTGCGACCTCTACTGGTCCCAACTTAAAGACGGCGCCTGGACGAAACCCGTGCCCTTCAGCGCCGCCGTCAATTCGCCGCACTGGGACGCCCAGCCCGCCATCAGCCCCGACAACAAAACCATCTTCTTCAGCAGCGAACGCCCCGGCGGACAGGGCGGCAAAGACCTGTGGTTCACCACCCGGCTGCCCAATGGACGCTTTACCGAACCGCAAAACCTCGGCACGCCCATCAATACCCCCGGCGACGAGCAGGCGCCCTTCCTGCATCCCGATGGCCAGACGCTCTACTTCACCTCCGACGGCCTGCCCGGCATGGGCAACAACGACCTCTACTTCAGCCGCCGAAACCCGGACGGCTCCTGGAGCACGCCGCAAAACCTGGGCTACCCCATCAACACCAAAGGCCATGAAGGTACGCTCATCGTCAGCTTAGACGGCGCCACGGCCTACTATGCCGCTATACTGCCCGGCGGCGCCGGCGGGGCAGACATTTATTCGTTCGATATGCCCGCCCATGCACGGCCAAAACCGGTTACTTACGTCAAAGCCATCGTTACCGACGCCGTTACCGGGCAGCCGCTCATCGCGCGCGCGGTGTGCACCGACCTGACCACCGGCCAGGAGTACGTTGCCGCCTATACTCAGGCTGATGGCTCGTTCCTCATCTGCCTGCAGGCCGGCAAAGACTTCGCCCTAAACGTCTCGAAGGAAAACTATCTCTTCCACTCCGAGCACTTCAATTTGGCCCAAACGGCCTCTTTCGACCAGCCCTTCCTGTTGCGCATTGCCCTACAGCCGCTAACGCCTGCGGACGAAGCCGCTCCAACACCGCCCCCTGCCCAACCCATAGTGTTGCGCAACGTCTTCTTTGAAACCGGCTCTGCCGAACTCAAGCCCGCCTCTGCCGTCGAGCTCGACCAATTGGCGGCCCTGCTCAAGGAAAACCCACGCCTGCGCATCCAGATCAATGGCCACACCGACAACGTCGGCGACGACGCCAGCAACCAGACCCTCTCCGAACGCCGCGCTAAGGCCGTGTACGACTATTTGGTCGGCAAAGGCATTGCGCCCGAACGCTTGCGCTACCGCGGCTTCGGTGAAAGCAAGCCCATCCAACCCAACGACACGCCCGAAGGCCGCGCCCAAAACCGGCGCACCGAGTTTGAAGTCTGGTAAACAAACAGCGGCTTGCTCGCCAGTCCTTTCCTCGCGCTGGGGGCAGGCGCTCAAAGCCTGACCCACGCCTTCTGCCGGGCTGCCGATAGCAGCGCAGCGGCAGTGCTGACAGGCTCCTCTAAGGCCAACCATCGGCCCACGAGGCCAAACACATCGGCAGGCGACACAGTGCTCCTCGCCTGCTGAGCGTGCAACGCCTGCGCCCCGGCAGACTTCGACAACTTGTTGCCCTGCGCATCGGTCAGCAGGGGATGGTGCAAAAAAACGATGCGCTCAAAGGCAGGTAGCTCCGCGCACCGGGCCAGGTACTCCTGCGCGTGGGTGGAGGCGCTCAGGTCTTCGCCCCGGATGACGTGCGTGATGCCGAAAAAGACGTCATCGGCCACCGACACCACCTGGTAAGCCGGGATGCCGTCGCGGCGGCGCACCACAAAGTCGGGCGGCATATGCTCTGGCCTGTGGGGCAGCGGCGTTCGGATGCGCCAGGCGACATCGGCGTCGTCCAAGGAGCAAGGCTGTTGTCGAAAGGCTTCCGGGTAATGGCTGCCAAAGGGCGCCAGGTCGCGGCGTGATTTGGCGCAGGCAAACAGGTACTGGCGTTCGCGGAGTGTGCGCAGAAGCGTTTCGTACAGGGGCAGGCGATGGCGTTGCGACCACTGGCGTTCTAAGTCTTCAGGCGACCGCGGGCCTTCGTCCCAGTCTAAGCCCAGCCAGTGCAGCGTGTCGAAAATGTTCTGCACGTACTCGGGCCGTTTGCGCTCGGCGTCTAAGTCGTCTATGCGCAGCAGAAGCCGCCCTTGCGGGTGGAGGCGTGCGGCTAACCAGTTGAGGGTGAAGTTTACAGCGTTGCCCACGTGCAAGAAGCCAGAGGGCGTAGGCGCCATGCGCAGGCGGCTTTGCGGCCCGAGGGTGCGTGCGAAGGCTGCCCATTTTTCGGCAAAAGCCACAGCCGGGCGCTCCATAGCGGCAGGCTACTGCGGTTTGTTCTGCTCGAAGCGCTTGATGAGCTCTTCTAACGGCGTGCCTAAGTTTTTCAGCGCCGCCTGCACGTCGTCGGTGTATTCAGGGTCGTTCGGATAGCGCTTCAGGAAGTCCTCGTAGGTTTGTTTTGCCCGCTCTATGTCTTTGAGGTCGTCTTCGTAGATGATGCCCATCATGAACAGGGCAAGCGGAGCGCTGCGCTGCTGAGGCATATTTTCGGCTACGTAGTAATAAAGGCGCAGGGCGGTGTTGGGCTCTCCCATGGAGCGCGCCAGTCCGGCAGCTTGTGTGTAGAGGCTGGCGGCCTTGTTGGGGTCGGTGGCTTCAATCAGGATGGCGTATCCTTCGGCGGTTTGGATGAACTTTTCGGCTGAGGCGCGATCGGGTTCGCTGGCTGCCATCAGTTGGCGGTCTAATCGGGCTAAGCAAGAGTCCAGCCAACGCGTATTTTGCTCTAAGGTGAAGCGCATCAGGTCAATATCGTCCGGGTTGCGCGATAGGTCGGGCGTTGCGCGGTTTTTGTACAGGCGCCAGACGCGCGCCAACAGGCCTGCAGCATCCGCGACATCGGCCTGGGCGCCGTGGTCTTTGAGGGCTGCTGCTGCCAGCCGCACAGCGCCCACATTGTCGCGTTCGTTAACAAACTTCAGCTCCGCAGCCCGCGTCCGATAGCGCGCATTATCGGCATGCCGGTCGGGATGGGCGTTCACCGCCTCCTGATACAGAGCGATCAATTCGGCAACAACTTTAGGATCGGCGCCTGCCGAAAGCTTACCCTCTAACGCCTGGATTTTTTTCTCGTAAGGCGTTCCGCACGCCGCCAGCGCTACGCATATAGCGGCTAAGTACATCAACTGCTTTGCACTCATTTGCCTGTTTTTTTTGATAAAAAACGGCGGCTTATGCCGTCATTATTTTAAAAAAAATACGGATTTACCTGACTTCAAGGGCCCTTCAAGCGATGCTTGTGAACGGGCTAAAGGCCTATTCGGCGTATTCAAAGACGCCAAACGGGCTGTGAACGGTAACGCGGGCGCCGGCATGCGCCTCTACCCGGCCGATCATCTGTGCGGCGATGCCGAAATCGGCAGCAATGCGCAGGAGCTCGCCCGCGCCGGCCTCTGAGGTATAGACCTCCATGCGGTGGCCCATATTGAACACGCGGTACATTTCCGCCCAGGGGGTCTGGCCACTGGCCTGGATGAGGCGGAATACCGCCGGTGGGTCGAAGAGGTTGTCTTTGATGACGTGGGCGTTTCGTAGGAATTTCAGCACTTTGGTTTGCCCTCCGCCGGTGCAGTGGATGAGTCCATGCACCTGATCGCGGCAGTGCTCTAAGAAAGTGCGCAGCACAGGTGTGTAGGTGCGCGTGGGAGAGAGCAGCAGCTGGCCTACCGTCAGGCGGTGGCCTTCTACTTCCACTTCTTCCGTCAGGCGGTGGCGCCCGCTGTAGGCCAGTTCGGGAGGCATGGCCGGGTCGTAGCTTTCCGGGTATCGTGTTGCGTATTCTTTGGCGAGCGCATCGTGGCGGGCGGCGGTGAGGCCGTTGCTGCCGATGCCGCTGTTGTACTGGTTTTCATAGGCGGCCTGCCCAAAGGAAGCCAGCCCAACGACGATATCGCCTGGCTGTATGTGGTTGACGATGACCTCGCTGCGCAGCATGCGCGCGAACGCAGTGAAGCCCACGTCCACCGTGCGCACTAAGTCGCCTACGTCGGCGGTTTCGCCGCCGGCCAGATGGAGGCGGATACCCCAGGAGCGCATGGCCTCCGCGAAGCTGGAAGCGCCTTCGATGAGCGCCTGCAATACCTCACTGGGGATGTGGTGGCGGTTGCGTCCGATGGTGTTCGACAGCACGACATGGTCGGTGCAGCCCACACAGGCCATATCGTCTAAGTTCATGACAATAGCATCCTGCACGATGCCAGCCCACACTGAAAGGTCGCCCGTTTCGCGCCAGTAGAGGTAAGCCAGGGCTGCTTTAGTGCCGGCTGTATCGGCGTGCAATACGTTGCAGTAGGCCGGGTTGCCGGCGGCCACGTCGGGCAATACTTTGCAGAAGGCGTCCGGATACAGACCTTTATCTAAGTGGCGGATGGCGGCATGCACGTCTGCTTTGGAGGCAGATACACCGCGCTGGTCGTATTTAGAGGTAGTGGCCATGCTGTCTATAAACGCCTTTTTGCCGGTTGCAGCGCGCTATTTCTCCCAGGTGCGCAGCGGAGCGGTTTGCTCGTAGATACGGTGCAGGATGGCTTTGTCTAAGTCCGTGAGGGTTTGGTTGCGTCGTTGCAACACGCGCTGAGCCGTTTCGCAGGCCTCGGCGAAGTCGTAGGTGCGAAAGCCCGCCTCTGGGCCGCCCCAGGCAAAATCAGGGATGAAATTGCGCGGATAGCCCGAACCGAAGACGTTAGCGAATACGCCGACGACTGTGCCGGTATTGAACATGGTATTGATGCCGCATTTCGCGTGGTCGCCCATGAACAGGCCACACAGCTGAGTGCCCGTTTTGACGAAACGGCCTTCGGCGTAGTCCCAGAGTTTGACTTCGCCGTAGTTGTTTTTGAGGTTCGAGTTGTTGGTGTCGGCGCCGAGGTTGCACCACTCGCCGATAACGGAGTCGCCGATGAAACCCTCGTGCGCTTTGTTGGAGTTACCTATGAAAATGGAGCGCGTTACTTCTCCGCCCACCTTACAGCCCGGGCCGATGGTGGTAGGGCCGTAGATGCGCGCGCCCATTTTCAGCTGAGCGCCGTCGCACACGGCGATGGGGCCGCGCAGCAGGCAGCCTTCCATGATTTCGGCATCCTTGCCGATGTAGATAGGCCCTTCGAGCGTGTTGAGCGTGCAGGCTTCGATGCGTGCGCCCGGCTCGAGGAATAGGCGCTCCGGCGGGCCAATAAGCCGGTTAGACTCGGGCAGCGGCGCCGACTCGCGGTCGCGCGTAATCCAGCGGAAATCAGCCGCTATGGCCGCGCCGTTTTGCTGCGTCAGGTCCCACAGCCGCTGAATGCTCGCCACCGGGATGTCGGGGTCCAGCTCGATGCCGTTCAACTCACGCACTTCTTCGTCTTCGATAAGCGTCTCGAATTGAAACGCATCTAAGCGCGCAGCAATAAGCTCGCCGTTCATCAGGAGCGCTTCGCTAAAGCCCAGCTGCTCGACGCGGCGGCAGAGCAGTTCGTTGGGCAAAATGCCAGCATTTAGCACTAAGTTCTCGCTTTCAATCCGGATGGGATATTTCTCTTGCAGGTGCTCCTGCGTGATGTAGGAAGCGAAGGCATTCAGATAGCATTCCCATTTGCCGCGTATGGTGAAAATGCCCAGCCGGAGCTCGCCCATTGGGCGAGTAGCGGTCAGCGGCAGCAGGTGATTGCGCGCGTCGGAGTCGAACAGAATAAGGTTTTGCATTGAGCCGTCGAGCCGTTTCGTCAGGCGCAAAAGTAAAAAGAACCGCGGAGGCGCGCGCTTTTCCTGCTCGCCTCCGCGGTCAACCCAATAAGTGGGAAAGCGGCACTCCTAACCGCCACTTATTTGGCAAACTTCGTGTTCGCAAACTTCTTATTGAACTTGTCAATACGGCCCGCCGTATCCACGTATTTCATTTTGCCCGTGAAAAACGGGTGGCTATACGCCGAAATCTCCATTTTAACCAACGGGTATTCCTGACCGTCTTCCCAAACGATGGTTTCCTTCGTGTTGACGCACGAACGACCCAAGAAGGCCTCGTCGGTAGAAATATCTTTGAACACCACAATGCGGTAATTCTTCGGATGGATATCTTTTTTCATGACTTCAAAAATAGTTGACCTCAAAAGTGGGCGCAAAGGTAAAACAGCATCGGCATTTTTTGCAAATGCTTTTTTATGACCAAATGGTCGTCTTTATGAAGGCGCAGACGCCGTGAGGCGGCGCTGAGGAGAGCCCACGCGGTGGGAGCGGTCTGCTTCGCGAGGGGAGGCAGCATTTCGTGCCGTTCTCACTTTTTTTAACTACTAAGAACGCATAAGACCGCTGGCTTGCGCAAGTTGCCGTCGAGAAGCCTTGTAACAGAATTTACCCAGGCGAGGTGGAATACTGTTCTCCTGACGGCTTTTCGTTCGGTTGAATAAGGCGCATCCAACATCCTGTAACTGCCCGATTATCGGGTGGAACAGGGCAAGGCTTCTCCTACATCTCATCGAACATCCTGACAAACACACAGCATGGGGGAGTGTCAATACCGGGTGGAGGCTCTGTCAGAAGAATGGGGTGTCTCGAGGAAAGGGCTTTGACTGGGCAGATGGGACGCTTACAAGGCGCTCCATTCCGACCGTGCGTAACATCAGTTGTAACTTTACACCACGCCTTTTGGGCGCTTTATGGCTCGAGTCTGTGGATTTTTGCGGATGTTTACGCAGCCGGAATGAGTCGTTGTGCTACGCCTGAGGTTTACTTACATCGAACTGTTCACTTATTAAAACAATCCTCTACCCATGCTCCGATTTACAGCATTCCTGATGCTGGGCAGCCTGTTGCTGGCCCGTTCCCTTGCTGCGCAAAACTGCTCGGAAATATTCGACTTTTTCCGAGAGGGCGTTCTGATCGAGTACATGCACTACGACAAAAAAGGCAAGGCGGAGACGATTTCGACCCACCGCATCAAACGCATCGAGCGAAGCCGGGACACCCTGATTGCCCAAACTGATGTCACCGTCTCGCGTGCCAAAGACGGCAAGGAAACCTATTCCTACTCCGTGCCTATCAAATGCCACGAAGGCGTCCTGTTCATGAGCATGCGAGGCATGGTACCCACCAACGAGGCGGGCCAGAGTCCGGATATGCAGATGGAAATTAGCGGTGGCGATCTGGCGTTTCCGAGAAGTGTCCAGGTGGGCCAGAAGCTGCCCGACAGCGAAATGGAAATCGCTGTGCGCATGGGCAACATTCAGCTCCTACGGAGCCGATATGCCATCAAGGACCGAAAAGTAGAGGCAGAGGAGACCGTTAGCACACCTGCCGGGACGTTCAAATGCTACAAAATCAGTTACAATTTTGAATACCAGCTGATGGGCACGCGCACCTCGCGCAACGAAGTCTGGTACGCGCCCTCGGTGGGCACAGTGAAATCGGTTTCTTACGACAACAAAGGCAATGTAGAAAGCCGCATGGAGCTGACTAAGTTTTCCAAATAGGCAAAAAACGTTTGAAGGCGGCCTGTCGGCGAGGTCGGGCCGCCTTTACCTACTCGACGCATTTCATGGACATCACCATTCAGGAACTACGCGAAAAGTTACGCGCCGGCGAGCCAGTTGTGCTCGTGGACGTGCGCGAACCGTGGGAGCACGAAGAATTTAACATCGGCGGCCACCTGATGCCGGTGGCTACTCTACCCAACAACTGGTGGGAATTAGACGCACACAAAGACCATGAGGTGGTGGTTTATTGTCGCTCGGGCGTGCGGAGCGCTACTGCCCAGGCCATTTTGCAGGCGCAAGGCTTTAGCAAGGTGCGCAACCTCATCGGCGGCATGCTGGCCTGGCGCAGCACATTTGGCGATGTACAACGCTGAGGCCCTGCGGCGCGCCTGGCACTGGCTTGGAGTCCTGGTCTTTCTGGCCGCCCTCGTGAGCTGTACTCCGCGGGTGCGCACACGCCCCTATTCGTTGCCCGAGTGGCGCGACTCTGCCTATACGCGCCCCAATCCTGCCTGTTTTGCCTGGGAAAATTATATGCCCGACTATCGGCGTCCCGAGCACCTGCCTATGCGTTACCTGCGCGTCAACGTCCACATCTTGGACAATGGCAGCGGCACGGCCCACCGCCCGCCCGACTCGGCACGCCATTTCGCCCGAGAGCTCATCCGCCTGGCCAACGCAGCCTTAGATACCAACGTCGTCAACTGGCGCTCGCCCGCCGGCACGCTGCCCCTGCCCAAACGCTACCGCTACGTACTGACGCCGCAGCCTAACCGCCCCAACGATGACGGCATCTACTACCACTACGACGACGACCTGTACTTCTTCGTCTCCAAAGGCCAGAACCAGAACAACTACACGCGCGACGTCATCGAGCGATACGCCATTGGCGCAGACTCCATCATCAACATCTTCATCTTAGTGCACCATCCCGATAGCGTCGCTTCGCCCACATACAAGGCCGACGGCCAGGGCATTGCGCTGGGTACGGCAGTCAAAATCGCCGGCGCCTTAGAGCGATCCTTCGGCCCAGAGGCCAGCGTGGGCCTGCTCAACCACGAAATCGGCCATGTCCTGGGCCTCAGCCATGCCTGGCTCTACGACGGATGTGCCGATACCGATGACCACCCCAACAAATGCTGGGATTGGACACCCGACCCGCCCTGCCGCGACTTAGCTACCAACAACATGATGGACTACAACGCCCATCAGATAGCCCTCACCCCGTGCCAGATAGGCAAGATTCATGTTACGCTGGCCAATGAGCGCTCCAGCATCCGCCGATGTTTAGTGCCCACCTGGTGCACCTACCGACCCGAACGCACCCTGACCATCACCGACACGGTAGCGTGGCTCGGCGCACGGGACTTAGAGGGCGACCTCATCATCGCTCCCGGCGGCAGCCTGCGCCTTGGATGCCGCCTTTCGATGCCGCCCGGAGGGCGCATCGTTGTGCAACCCGGCGGCACGCTCTGGCTCGATGGCTGCTATATCCACAACGCCTGCGGGCAAAAATGGGCGGGCATCTTCGTGCAAGAGCGCAAAGGGCAGTACGGGCAGGTGCGCACCCTGAAGACGCCAGTGGTGCTGTCTCATTGAACTGCCCACGGCTACCCTACCGCATATTCAACACCCTCAACGGCAGCCTCGACAGCAGGGAAAACCTCTTGCGCCTCACGCACATGTTGCTGAGTGTCCGTGTATCGGCCTGAAAAATGGCCCAGCAACAGCCGGCCCGCCTGAGCCGCACGGGCCACCTCGGCGGCCTGGCGCGCCGTCGAGTGCAACGCCGCCGCAGCCTCCTCACGGTGCTCGTCGGTAAATGTGGCTTCGTGATAGAGCAGGCTGACGCCGCGCACTGCCTCCGCTACCGCCTCCGATGGCGCCGTATCGCTGCAATAGGCATAAGACAGCAGCGGCTTAGGCGGCAGCGTCAGCTC
>JANWVR010000021.1 GCA_025056735.1 Saprospiraceae bacterium | reverse complement strand
GCTCTCATCACCCTCGGCATCCAGCCCACGCACCCACACACGGGATACGGCTACATCCAGTTAGGCCAGCCCGAAACAAACGGCATCTTCCGCGTCGAACGCTTCACCGAAAAACCCAACGCCGAAACCGCCCAGCGCTTCATTGCCTCCGGCCAATACCTGTGGAACGCCGGCATCTTCATCTGGCGCCTCAGCGCCATCCTTCGCGCCTTCGAGCAACACGCTCCAGATATCTATCAGCTGTTGGAAAAAGGAAAAGACGCCTACAACACGCCGCAAGAGGCCGAATTCCTGAAAGCACACTACCCCAACACGCGCAAAGCGCCGGTGGATATTGCCATCTTAGAAAAGGCCAACAACGTCTTCACGCTGCCCGCCGACTTCGGCTGGTCGGACTTAGGCACCTGGGCCAGCCTTCACCAGGAGTCGCCTAAAGACGCCCAAGGCAACGTCGTGCAAACCCAGACCGCCATGCTCTACGACGTGCAGGACACCCTCGTGCGCGCGCCCAAAGGCAAGCTCCTCGTCCTGCGCGGCCTGCGCGATTACATCGTCGTAGATGAGGGCGACGTGCTGCTAGTGTGGCCCAAATCGGAAGAACAAGCCATCAAACAGGCCCGCGCCGACGTGCAACGCGAATTTGGGGAGGAGTTTTTGTGACAGACCCTACGCAGGCGAGGTAAAACGCCGTTTCTCTCAGGGAGTATCCCTCCGCCGTGGTGAACACATCAAACATCCTGTAACCGCTCGATTCATCGAGTGGAACGGGCAGATTTCTCCCTCTACCTTATCTTCAACATCCTGACAAACATCACTTCGCGGAGGAGCGTTTGCTGTCGAGAGAAAAAGGTTGCCCGAAGAACAACGCCTTTGACAGGAAAGATCTGGGCCGGCAGGACGGACTTTGGCAAGACGCTTCATCTAACCTGTTTAGCAACATTAGTGGGGTAGAACGCTCAATAATTCCGAAAAGCTCCCAGCCCGGTATCTTTTGGCGGAAAAAACCTGATGCCTGCTCCGTAGGCGCAGGGCAGACGAGAGCCTTGACGAGGCAAGTTGCTTTTTGGAGTGGCTCTTTTTTATTTTTCATAAAAATGAAAAACAAATAGCATTTTTGCAGCGTTTCTGCCAAAAACGCTCTCCATTATGCTAATCCAGTTTTCAGTTAGGAATTACACCGTCTTTAAGGAGGAGGCTCGCTTAATGCTTTTTGCCTCTAATTACGACAAGACGACGCTGGAAGAAGAAAACGTCTTTGAGGCGCCGGAGTTCGGTCTTCGCCTGCTGAAAAGCGCTGTGGTATATGGCGCCAATGCCAGCGGCAAGACAAAGCTGATAGATGCAGCGCATTTTATGCGTTCGTTTGTGCTGAATTCTTCTAAAGAGAGCCAGCAGGGCGAGCGCATTCGGGTCGAGCCGTTCCGGTTGAATACGGCCACTGTGGGGCAACCCTCTCGTTTCGAGGTGATCTTCATCCAGGAAGAAGCGATCTTCCGGTATGGTTTTGAAGTTACCGATAGGGAAGTCGTTCGCGAATGGCTGTACCACCGCCCGCACACGAAAGAGGTAGAGATTTTTACGCGCGAGGGCCAGACCTTTAGGACGCATCCGCGCCAGTTCAGAAAAGGCGACCTGCTGGTTCGAGAGGGCTTAGTACGGCCCAATGCGCTGCTAATTTCTGTGGCGGCTCAGTTCAACGTGCCTATTGCTAAAGCCGTCGTAGAGTGGTTCTTGAAATTTCACCAGTTGTCGGGCTTGCGCGAGGAGGGGCATATGGGCTTTTCCATGAAAAAGGCTACCGAGATGCGGACGAAAATGCTCGCGCTATTGCAAGAGGCCGATATAGGCATTGAGGACTTTTGGGTGGAGGAACACGACGCCGATAGTTTGCCTGAGCATATGCCAGCACCCTTGAAAAAATTCATCCAAAAGCTCATCGAAAAAGGCGAAACAGTTTTTGCTGGCGTGCGCACGGCACACACGCAATACGACGAGGCCGGCCGGGCCGTAGGTAGAGAGGTATTCGATTTGGCCGAGCACGAGTCATCCGGCACGCAGAAATTCTTCAGCCTGCTGGGGCCCGTCCTCCACACTTTGGAAAATGGCGAAATTCTATTCGTGGACGAGTTGGACGCCAGATTGCATCCACATTTGGTGCAGCGATTGGTTGCGCTGTTTCATTCTAAAACGGCCAATCCCAAGAACGCACAGTTTGTT
The DNA here is from genome assembly GCA_025056735.1 of Saprospiraceae bacterium. Lineage (GTDB taxonomy): Bacteria > Bacteroidota > Bacteroidia > Chitinophagales > Saprospiraceae > M3007. Next base: position 37,554 of record JANWVR010000021.1, on the reverse strand, counting down.
TTCAACACGCAGAGTCCTTACCTGCTGGGTGCGAGCCTATTTCGCCGCGATCAGGTTTGGTTTGTCGAAAAAGACCGCACCGGCGCCGCTTCTCTGTATTCGTTAGCCTCCTTTAGAACCGATGAGGGCGGACGCAAGACGGACAATTTCGAGGCGAATTACCTGCAAGGGCGCTATGGCGCCGTGCCCGTAATGGGCGATTTTGAGGCCGCTTTACAGCCGGAAGACACACCTGCCTTATGAAGATGAAAAACAAACGAGCCGAACAAAAAGCGCTCAAAGAGGCGCATCGAAAACGTTTGCGCGAGGCAAAAAAAGGGACAAGTGACCAGGTGTTTCAACGACCAGAGCCCACCCGCCCTTTACGGCAGCGCTTTCTGATCGTGTGTGAAGGCGAGAGGACAGAACCGGATTATTTCAATCACTTACGCCGATACTTTAGGCTCACAACTGTAGAGGTAGAAATCGTGAAGGGAGCTGGAAACACGCTTCAACTGGTTAAAAAAGCATGCTCTCTGGCAAAGAAAGACGAATACGACCATGTTTGGGTAGTGTTTGACAAGGATGACTTCCCCTCAGACCATTTTGACCAGGCTGTTGACGAAGCCAGGTCGTCTGGGTTTGAAGTAGCTTACTCGAATCAGTCGTTCGAGTATTGGCTACTGCTCCACTTTGAAGACCACCAGGGCGGAAAAATGCCTCGGAGCGACTATTCTCCTAAACTCAACGATTATTTCAGGCTATACGGGCTTTCTTTCGATAGTAAGGGCCTTTCAAGGAAGCTCTTTGAATTGCTGGTAGTCCCATTAGATTCGAAGAAGAGCCGCATGGATTTGGCCATCCAACGCGCAGAGCGCATCTTGGAAAGGCACGAGAATAAGAAGCCCTCAGAAGCGGAGTCTTCGACCACAGTATTCCAATTGGTGACGCATCTGCTTGCGTCGGCTCCTTTTTGTGAAAACAAAACCCTCTAATTTTTCCATTTAGAAGCGATATTTAGACTCGAGGAGAAGTTTCATGAGGGTTTTCGCCTCCATCACGCCAAAGAGCAAAATATTTTTCCCCTAAAATTTTTTCCCAACAGGAAATCCCCCTTACATTAGCCGCTGATTTCCGCTAATCCGCTTGTGGCTCCTTTTGAAGGAGTTGTACGGTCTGACCAACGCCGAGGTATTCATTCACTAAACCGTAAACAGCAGCCCGTGAGACAGCAGTGTACTTCTGTTACCGTACACCCCGAAATCCAGAAAGGCGCTCCGGTATTCAGCGGAACCCGCGTTCGCGTGGAGACCTTCTACGACTATATCCGCCTCGGCGCCAGTGTTTCAGAGTTCCTGAGCGAGTTTCCCTCTATTACGCCTGATCAGGCGCACGAGGTGTACGAGCTATACCGCAACCAGTATACCTTAGAGCAGATTGCGGCCATAGCCAACGGGCCGGGAACGGTGCGCTTACCCACTGTTCGTTTAGCCATCAGTGGCGATACGCCTTGAAAAGCGGAGAAAGACGCCTTAACGTTTGCTTGGGTTGCTCATCCTTGCTTCCTGCGCGTTGTGCGGCGCCCTATCGCTTGATTTTTCTGCTACATGCCGCCCCGACGAGTCCTGCTGATGGCCAACAGCGCCTGGAATTTGTGGAACTACCGCCGGGCGTTGGTGCGAGCCCTGCAGGAGAAAGGTTATGAAGTGCTGCTGGCTGCCCCAGAGGATCGCTTTAGCGCCCGTCTGGAAGCACCTTTTCATTCGCTGCGTCAGTGGGAGCGCGGTCGTTTTTCGCCGGTGGCGCTGCTGCGCGCTGTTGTCGAGATGGCGCGTTTGATGCGCCGCGAGCAGCCGGCGCTGTGTCTGTTTTTCACCATTCCGGCCAATCTGTTGGGAGGGTGGGCAGCGCAGCTGGCGCGAACGCCCTACGTCGCTGTGGTCGAAGGGTTGGGTTATGCCGGCTCTCATGCGCTGCGCTGGCGACTCGTTGGGCGCCCGCTGTTTCGCAGCGTCTTGCGAAGCGCCTGGCGCGTTCTTTTCCTAAACGCCGATGACTGCCAGGAAGCAATTCGCGAGGGCCTTGTCGCCTCTGCGCGGGCTGTCCTTGTGCCCGGGCCGGGCGTGGACGCCGCACACTTTGCGCCGCGCCCTTCGCCGGTGCGCGCGGAGGTCGCTTTTCTCTACTGCGGGCGGCTGTTGCGCAACAAGGGTGTCCCCGTCTTCGTCCAGGCTGCCCAAGCGGTACGTGCGGCGGGCGTCCGGGCTTCGTTCCGCATTCTGGGAGCGCCCGATGCGGGCAATCCGGCTTCGCTAAGCATGGAAGAAGTGCTGGCGTGGCATCGCGCCGGTTGGGTGGAGTATCTCGGCGCTGCCGACGACGTGCGGCCGTATTTGGCCGAAGCGGATGCCGTCGTGTTGCCCACCTACTATCGCGAGGGCATGCCCCGCGCCTTGCTGGAAGCCATGTGCATGGAGAAAATTGTCATCGCCACCAATACGCCCGGCTGCAGGGAGGTCGTGGTGCATGGCCGCACGGGTTTTCTCGTGCCGCCACGCGATGCACAGGCGCTGGCACAAGCCATGCTTCGCGTCGTCGCCCTGTTGCCCGAGCAGCGTGCCGCTATGGGCCGGGAGGCGCGTCAGTGGATCATCGAGCGCTTATCCGATCGCGTGGTTTTGCCGCATTACTTAGCCGTTGTTCGAGCCTTTTTTGAGGAGACCAGCAATTGCATATAAGCCTGTGCAATTGCTTCTGCCTGAAAAGGCGCCGTCAGCCGTTGGCATTCGGCCTCCGAAAGCGCCGGAGGTGTTTTTTCTAAAAAATCGAGCCAGCGCTGGAAGCCCTCTGCAGTTACCTGTCGCTGGCGCACGGGCAAGACAAGCAGATGAGGCCTATCGGCCCAAAAGCGCACCAAGGCATCGTCTTCGATGAAGGACAGGTGCGCCACTGGTCGGCCTGCTGCCAGATAGCTGACAGCCTTAGAGGGCAGTTGCCACGGCGTAGTGTTGCCCACGCTCAGGAGCGCGCGCATGCGGCGCATGTGGCGTTGTGCCTGCGCCGGCGAGCATAGGCCATGCAGCGTCGTGTTTGGCAAGGCGTGCAGCATGTTCCAGAATTCCGGGAAAACTTCGCCATAAAAATGGAAGAACAGCCGCTCGCGCCATTCGGGCCGCTGAGCAAAAGTGCGCCGGATGAGGTCGGCCAGCGCGTGCGGCGTGCGTATGGGCGCGTAAAAGGCGCCAAAATAGCCGATGTGCCAGTTCTTTTCCACCGATAGCGCTTCCTCTTGGAGTGCAGTAGCATCGTCGTTCCACAGAGGCGGCACGACGGCAAAGCGCTCGGCCGGCACGCCCAGGTGGCGCGCATACGCCTCAGCAAGGCCCAAGTTGGTGAGCGCCACAGCATCGGCTTCCGTCAGGACAGCCCGCTCAAGGCGGCGGCCCAGGGGGCGGTACAGCGGATTTTGCAACGGCCCTGGATGCAGGCTGTATGGGTCGCCTATGTCGGCCAACCAGCGTACCTCGGGATACCGGCGCTTGAACGCGCGCCCGACGAGGTGCGTCGTAAAGGGCAGCGACACCGATACAACCACCTCAAACGGGTGCTGGCGATGCAAGGTCTCCGCCGTCTGCAAGGCAGGCCAATACCATTGCCAGGCGTCGTCGGGGAAACACAAGTTCTTCCAAACACGCCGATACGCCGCCGACAGCATGCGCAGAGCCGCAGAAGGGCGCTCAGTTCCCGCACCAATGCGACCGCGCGCCTGCGACGAATTTGCCCAATAGAAAAACACCTCTTTCAGGGAGTCAAAGCCCACTCGATGCACCCAAACGCCCTCGTGCTGCTGCACAGGCGCGAAGCCGCGTTGCCGCGCGCACACCACATGCACCTCGTGCCCCCAGGCCGCCCACCGACCCGCAACGTGCGTCCACCGATAAGCGCGCGGATGCACAAACGGATAATACCAAGGCGTCAAAACCAGAATGCGCAAACCGAAAAGGCATTTTTTTGGTCAAAAACTCCACAAAAGTCGCACCTTTGAACAACCCCAACACGCTTCAGGCCCATTCACACAAGCCAAATTTTTCATACCCCACTTTTCATTTTTCATTTTTCATTTTTCACTTTTCACTTTTCACTTTTCACTTTTCACTTTTCACTTCCCCCATGCTTCTACCTGCCACCACTGCTGTCCAAACGCATACCCTGACGCCAGGGGGTACGGACGCCCACACGGATATACTTGTCGTGGAAGAGCCGCTGGAAATCCGTATTGGCTACGGTAGCGCCACGCGCCGCCGGCAGATGTCGGTAGCCGTAACCATGCGCACGCCGGGCGACGACGAGGACTTAGCGCTGGGTTTTCTGTTCACAGAGGGCATTGTGCAGCGGGCCGATCAGGTCGCCAGCCTTCGAGCGCTGTCGGACAATACGCTGTTGGCGGATCTGGACCCTTCGCTGCCGGTGGACACCGAACGCTTGACGCGACACCTATTCACGGCGTCGAGTTGCGGCGTGTGCGGCAAGGCGTCGTTGGACGCTGTGCAGACGGTAAGTTGCTACTACCCTACTCGCGGCTATCCGCAGTGGTCGCGTGCGGCGATTTTCCAGCTGCCTGAGCGGCTTCGGCACGCCCAGGCGACTTTTGAGGTGACAGGCGGCCTGCACGCCTCGGCGCTTTTCGATGCGGAAGGCCAACTGGTGCTGCTGCGCGAAGACATTGGGCGCCACAACGCTACGGATAAGGTCATTGGCGCTGCCTTGCGCCGAGGCGAGGCGTTGCCGCTGCGCCATTATTTGCTGCTCGTCAGTGGGCGTGCGGGCTTCGAGTTGGCGCAAAAGGCTGCCATGGCGGGTATCCCTTGCCTTGCCGCCGTGGGCGCGCCCTCGCATCTGGCTGTTGAAATGGCCCGGGGAGCGGGCATGACGCTCGTCGGCTTTTTGCGCGGCGAGCGCTTCAATGTGTACAGCCACCCGGAGCGCATTCTCTGACGCCCGACGCGCTGCCCTATTTTTGCCCTTTGCAAAAACAACACCTGCTCATGACTCAAAAATTCCTGTGGGCCGTCTTCTTGCTTTCTGCTTTGTACAGCTGTGAGCCGCCCACGCGCCTGCGCGTCGTAGACAAAAACACTCCGCGCGACTCAGTGCATTACGTCGGCATTGCGGAAGAAAAAAGCGATATTGACCTGCGAAAAGCGCAGTTGCTGGGCACGGTCAAAATTGGCGATCGCGGCGCCACGCTCGACTGCCACTACGCCGACGTGCTGGAGCGCGCCTGCCGAAACGCCGGACGCATCGGCGGCAATCTGCTGGTGGTTACTCAACACCGACGAAACCAGGTGAAGTCCAATTGTCATGTTTTGAAGGCCGAGATTTACGCGGTCTCCTCTTTGGAGGGCATGGAAAGCCGCATGTACTGGCATCCGGAGCGCCGCCTCCGCAAGGGCGACCTGCGTGGAGCGCCTCCAGAAACTGCTACCGGGCTGCCGCCTCTGCACACGCGCCTGACCTGCCGCCTGGGTGGCGACTTTCTGCGCGAGGCCTTTATCCGCACCGAAACCCTCTTCTTTCCAGACAGCACCTATCGGCCCGCTGAGCCGCGCTTAGCCGCCATCGCCTTGCGCCGCGCCCAGCTGTACTTCGACCTCACCGAAGCCCAGGCCCGCCTGCTTAAAGCCCAACTGGTCGCTATCGGCCCCGACCTCGACCGTCTGGTCGGCGAATACCGCGCCCGCACCGAAGAGCATGTGCGCCAGCTGCGCGCCGACCAGACCGCCCTCGATGCCGAACTCTCTGCTACCTCCGACGCTGAGGCCGTACTGAGCCGCTGGGAGGATAAGGTACAGAAATCCCTGAAAGAGACGGAGGCCTATGCCGGGCAGCAACGGGTGGATTTGCGCAAGCGAAAACGCGCGCAATAGCTGTGAAAAACGGGCTATGAGTGGGAAATGTAACCCGATGTCGGCTCTTTCCCAAACCGCGCAACAGCGGGCGTAGCCAGAGCCTCTAATACCCAGAAGGCGTTTCTCCTTGAAATGACACTTTATCTTTCAGTCAGTGTCCTTTTCTTGGAGGGAGATTAAACTCCAAGAAGAGAACGCAGTCCATAGACGACTCGAGCGGGCCGAGGCGTCTGAGCCGCCCTTTTTTGACAAAAAAAGCGACAGTTTTATTGCAATAAAATGCCGCTTCACAACTGACCTTACACGAGCGAGTCGAAACGCTGTTTCCCTCGAGGAGTATCCCGCCGTTGTGACAGGCACGTTAAACCTCCTGTAACCGCCCGGTTCATCGGGTGGGACGGGTTGGAAAGGGTGTGCATCAGAAGTCGGAGAGCGGCAATGGTCTTTGCTGGCCAACAATCCGATTGAGCTCTCTACAAAAGGGCCTTAGCGCGCGCTATGGGCGGGCTGCCTTATTTCGGGATGGGTTCGCCTAACACCCACAGCCCCTTGGGCGACTCCAATTGCCTGTTGGTCGCCCGGCGCGTTAAAGTGGTCGGATGAATACCTTGGGCGTTCAACTACTTTTGATAACGGTCGTTTTAAGGGAACACTTAGATAAAGTTACCCGGATATTTATGAAACGACCTGTATTAGCAGTGCTGCTGTTATGGGCGGCAATGCAAACCCTATTTTCCCAAACCATCACCGTAAGCGGTCGCATTACGGACGCTGAAAACGGTGAGATGCTCATTGGCGCTGCTGTTGAGGCCGTCGGCAAGCAGCAGGGCAAGGTGAGCAATGAATACGGCTTCTATTCCTTCTCGCTGCCGGCTACGGGCGACTCGATTACGTTGCGCTTTAGCTACCTGGGCTACGAGCCGGCGTTGCGTCGCATTAAGGCCGCACCCGGCGCCATTACGCTCAACGTGGCCCTGCGGCCGCAGGGTTCCGTGCTGGAGGAGGTGGTTGTTACCGCCAATTCGTTGGAGGACAAAGTGAAGAGCACCGAAATGTCGGTCATGACCCTTAGCGCCCGCGAAGCGAAGGCCGTGCCGGCGCTGTTTGGGGAGGTGGACATTTTGAAAATCCTCCAGCTCAAGCCCGGCATTACCTCAGGTACGGAGGGCACTACGGGCTTCTTCGTGCGCGGTGGCGGCGTAGACCAGAACCTCATCGTGCTCGATGAAGCCGTTGTGTATAATCCGAACCACCTGTTTGGCTTTTTCAGCACCTTCAACTCCGATGCCGTCAAGGATGTGAAGATTTATAAGGGTGGTTTCCCGGCCCAGTACGGCGGGCGGCTTTCCTCGGTCATTGATGTGCGCATGCGCGAGGGCAACAACAAGGAGTACGACGTTACGGGCGGCATCGGCCTCATCTCCAGCCGCCTGACGGTGGAAGGTCCCATTCAGCGCGACAAGTCTTCGTTTATCGTAAGCGGACGGCGCACTTATGCCGACCTCATCACGCGCAGCATCAACCGCGCCAACGCCAACAACCCGGATGCTAACTTGATACCGGATTACTTTTTCTACGACCTGAATACGAAGGTCAACTTCACCCTCTCGGAGCGCGACCGCCTGTTCTTGAGCGGGTACTTTGGGCGCGACGTGTTCAAATTCAACAATGAGTCCTTCGACTTCCTCTTCGACTGGGGCAACGCCACCGGCACAGCGCGCTGGAACCACGTCTATGGGCCTAAACTGTTCTCCAACGCTACGTTTACCTTTTCGGACTACCGCTACCGCATTCGAAACGCTTTGCAGGGATTCTCGTTCTCGCTGGGCTCCAATGTGATAGACGCCAATGGCAAATTAGACTTTTATTACCAGCCCGACAACCGCCACGCTATCCGCTTCGGAGCACAGGCGACTTATCATGAGTTCCGCGTGGCGCGCCTCAAATTCGGCAGCGACGACGGGCGCATCAACTTCGAGTCGGGCCAAAATTTTACCGGCATGGAGTACGCCCTGTACTTCGCCGACGACTGGAGCGTGACGAATCGCCTGAAACTCAACTACGGTGCGCGCATTTCGGCCTGGCAAAACAGCCCGGCTTTCTATGCCAACTTCGAGCCGCGCATCTCTGCTAATTACACGCTGCGCGACGGCTGGACGGTCAAAGGCTCTTACGCGCGCATGAACCAGTACGTGCATCTGTTGGCCAGCAGTGGCCTGTCGCTGCCAACCGACATCTGGTACCCCAGCACCCAGGGCGTGCGCCCGCAGGTGAGCGACCAGATTGCCGCCGGCGTGCAGTACCTCTACCGCGGTCGCTGGCTCATCACCTGGGAGGGCTGGTACAAGTGGCTCGACAACCAGGTGGACTTCATTGACGGCGCCGAACTCTTTGGCAACAATAACTTAGAGGGTGAGTTAGCCATTGGCAAAGGCTTCGCTTACAGCCCCTTAGAACTTGAAATTGAAAAACGCGACGGCCGCCTGACGGGTTGGATCGGCTACACGCTGGCCTGGGTGCGCCGCGGCGAATTCGCCGACATCAATGGCGGCGCCTACTTCCCGCCCCGTTTCGACACACGCCACAACCTGACAGTAGTGGCCCTCTACGAACTAACGCGCCGTTGGCAACTGACGGCCTCGTGGGTTTATACTTCCGGCATTATGGCCTGGTTGCCACTGGGCCGCTTCACGTTTCAGGACGTCGGTGGAGCGCCTTTTCAGGCTGTCGTCCCTGTGTATGGCGACCGCAACACGTTCCGATACCCGGCGTACATGCGGCTCGACCTCGGTATCGTCTATCGCTGGAAAACCCGCCGCAGCGAGCAAGACCTGACACTCAGCATCTACAACGTTACCGACCGCCGCAACCCGTTCTTCATCTTCTTGGAACCCGAACTGCAAAGGCTGGGTGACGCTGGCCAATCCATTCAAATACCTACCGCCATTCGGGCCAAACAGGTGTCGCTGTTCCCTATTCTGCCGTCGCTGACCTGGAATTTCAAATTCTAACCATCTAAAACCACACATTCGAACAATGAAATACCTGCCGCATATTCTCCTCTTTGTGAGCGCCTTAGCCCTGTTGGGTGCCTGCAACTTAGAAAAGGAAATAGACTTAGAACTGCCGCTCTACGACCGCCAACCGGTTGTGGAGTGCTATTTGGAGCCGGGCAAACCCTTCCGCCTCCTGCTGACGCGCAGCTACGGCTTCTTCGACCCGCTGGGATTGGACTCCACTTTTATAGATAAAACGCTCGTTAACGGCGCCGTGGTAACCATCGCCTACAACGGGCAGGTGGACACGCTGTACAACTTTCTGACGGCGGAGTTCATGCCGTTGAAAATTTTCAACTACACGGGTCTCAACCTCGTGCCGGCCACGCCGGGCGTCGAGTACACGCTGCGGATTGTGATGCCTGACGGCAAAGAAATCACGGGCCGCACCACCATGCTGCCTAAGGTGCCCATTGACAGCATCCGCGTCGAATGGAACCCTCAGCGCGACACGCTGGCGCGCGTGCTCACCTACATCACCGACGACCGCACGAAGGAGAATTTCTACCGGCGCATGATCAATTACGCCACCTTAGACAGTCTGGCTGCCCAGGACTTCTTAACCAACGACCGCATTGCACAGACGGAGATCATCGCCTTCGGAACGGGCTACGACCTTCGGCAAGGCGACACGGTCATCAACACCATCTTTCACATTACCAAAGACTACTACGACTACTTAGAGAGCGTGCAGCTGGCTGTCTTTGGCAATTTGAACCCTTTTGCCCAGCCTGCTCGCATCAAGAGCAACGTGAGTGGCTCGGCCAATCCTTTGGGCATTTTCACCTGTTTGGTGTACGACCGCGACACGACGATTATCCGGAAATAGCGCAAGCATGCGCATCGCCAGAAACGGCTCTTCGGCGGATTGGCGGCGTGCCGTTCGAGTAGCGACATTTCTTTCCCTTGACGAGTTGAGCACAGGCACCTCGTTTCGGCCCCGGCATGTTTGCACCCGAAAGTGCGGCAGACGACTATTGATTGATGAGAATCGGCGCCGTTTTGCCCGCGCCCATGATGACAATTTTGGCATTGGGCGAGGCGGCCAGTTCGCGTTGTACTTTGATTTGTTCGTACTGCAGCAATTTGTCGGTCAGCGAGGCCGTCAAAATGCGCTGGTAGTCGGCAATACCCTGGGCTTCCACACGCTTGCGCTCGGCTTCCTGGCGCTCCTTATCTAAGATGAATTTCATCTTTTGCGCCTCCTGCTCGGCATTGATTTTTGCCTCAATGGCAGCCTTTACCGAAGCGGGCAGGTTGATGTTGCGGATGAGAACCTGCTCTAAGATCAGCCCGCGTTCTTTGAAGTCTTTTTCAATAGCGTCGGACAGGCGCCGTTGGAATTCGTCCCGTTTGGTCGAGTATAGCGACACGGCGTCGTAATAGGCAGCGTAGTCGCGGATTTTGGTGCGCACCAAGGGACGTACGATGACGTCGCGATAGTCCTGGCCGATATTTCGCAAGATATCAGGCGCCTTGTCAGGGACGATCCGGAAGAGTACGGTCATGTCAATAACTACCTCCAAGCCGTCGGACGACAATACCCGGATGGCGTCGTCGCCCATGCGCTGTCCTTCGTCGTGCACGCCCGACATGGTGTAGTTTTGGGTACGGATATCGAAATTGATGACCTCAACGAGGGGGTTGACGACATTGAGGCCCTCGGTCAGGATGCCGGGCTGGACTTTGCCGAAGAGTGTCTGCACGCCCACAGTGCCGGGGGAAATCTGAACGAAACAGGCGCTCAGCACGCCAAGGGCAACTAGGCCTACACCCAAGAAACGGCCAATGCGCGCGATGGAGGCGAACGGAGAACCGGGTGCCGGGTGCCGGAGAGAGAGCGAAATGGCCAGAACGATCAGGCCGATGAAGACGAGAGCCATAGCTAGGACTGGGATATGGTGAAGGTAGTGAAGGTGGTGATACGGGCGGAGCGCGCCTCAGAGCGCGCTGGCGAACTGGCGCAGCAGGCGAACGTCGTTTTCAAACAGCAAGCGAATATCTGGGATGTTAAACAGGCGCAAGGTCTGCCGCTCGATGCCCATGCCAAAGGCGAAGCCCGAGTAGCGGTTGCTGTCAATGCCGCAATTTTCGAGTACCTGCGGGTCCACCATGCCACATCCGAGGATTTCTAGCCAGCCGGTGCCTTTAGTCAAGCGGCGGTTTTCTTCGGTGTCTGTGCCCAGCCAGATGTCCATTTCAGCGCTGGGTTCCGTGAATGGGAAGAACGAGGGGCGCAGGCGAATTTTGGTCGCTCCAAACATCTCTCGAGCGAAGTAAAGCAGGGTCTGTTTCATGTCGGCGAATGAGACACCCTCGTCCACATACAGCCCTTCCACCTGGTGGAATTGGGCATGCGAGCGCGCTGAGATGGTTTCGTTGCGATAAACGCGCCCAGGTGCAATGATGCGGATGGGTGGTTTGCGCGTGGTCATTACGCGCGCTTGTACGTTGCTGGTGTGCGTGCGCAGGAGCATGCCGGGAGTATCTACCACATAGAAGGTATCCTGCATGTCGCGCGCCGGATGGTCTTCGGGCGTGTTCATGGCCGTGAAGTTGTACCAGTCGTGTTCAATCTCTGGTCCATCGGCCACTGCAAAGCCAATGCGCTCGAAGATAGCGATGATGCGTTCCAGAGTGATGGCCACCGGGTGCCGGGCACCCAGCGGTATTGGCTCGCCGGGAGCCGTCAGGTCGAGCGCAATATTTCCTCCCTGCTCCGCGCGCGCCTCCCATTCAGCTTTCGCGCTTTGATAACGCTCTTCGGCGGCCTGCTTAAGGGCATTGACCACCTGACCGTATTCGCGCTTCCGCTCAGCCGGGAGGTGGCGCATTTGCTCCATATAGGTCTTGACCAAACCCTTAGAACCCAGATAGCGCACGCGAAACTGCTCTAGGGCTTCTGGCGTGGAGACATCTTCGGCAGCCAGCGCTTCAGTAGCCCGCTTCACTTCAGCAAATAACTCGTTGTCAACAAGTTGAGACATGCGTATGATTTTTATTCGCAACAAAGGTACACGGTAGCGAGCATTGCAATGGATGGCTAATAGAAGGATAGACCTGACGTTGAGCAAGAACAGCCCTCCTGAGGCAACAGACTCTCTTGCTGCGGGCGCATCGTGCAGCTGCCCTCAGACGGAATGGCCTATGGGAGGTATGCGAAGCGCGGGGAAAAGCCATGCCCTCGAACGACGCCCTGAGGAGTCGGGTACTTGATACGTTGGACACAACAGGCTTGAGGAAGGCAGAGTGCCTCATTCGCGCGAGAGATCAGCGGCTTAATTCGTTTTGGGTCTGGCAAGCAGATAGCGCGTAAAGTAGCGCTCCCTCTCCAGATTGGAAACTCGGAAGAATTTTTCGCTCACAGAAAAGACTTCCCAGCCCTGCGCGAAGTACTCCGCGAATACGCGCACGATAATCGCCTCGTTCTCGATGAGGGAGGTTTGCCGGGCGCCCAACCACCATGTGCGGTCTCTCAACAGGTACTTCTTCTGTGTTCCGTCTGCGTGTGTTACCAAAATGAATGACTCCCCAGCGACTTGCTGCGGCTCATAAATGACGATAGACATGATTTCTCGAGGCGTCTGAGCCTGGCCCTTGCCCGGCAAAAAAGCCCATAGGACTACGCCAATAAAAAAGAACGTGCGCATGATGTAATGGGTGTGGTGAACAATTTCCTAGTAAGTCCGAAGCCAGGCTTAAGGCGCCTGTGCGAAGATAGGCCGGACAATTCTTCTTCCAGTCATCAAGGGTAACAAATGCGTCATTTATCGTCTTTAGAACGGCTTATTGCTCTGCAAGAAGCCCGGTCTAAAGAGCGTTTTCGCATCAATTTAAAAGATCATAAAAGTCTGTAAAATAGAAGATTGTATATTTTAATCTATCTCTTTTTTACCTTTTGCGAGGGTTGCCAAAATGCGCAATCTGTCTTAGCGGCGGCTTTCGAGCGCCTGCACTTTTGTCTCATCAAACGGACGGTAATCCCTTCTCTCCACTTTCAAACTTTTTTTTCACGATCATGACATACGGTGCGATGAGAACAACATCAGAAGTAGGACAACAACGACGCTCGACCCCGAAGGCATTGCAACGGATACGAACGGATGTGATCTTAGGCTCGCCCAGCGCCAACTGTAGCGGAGTGGGTATCTGTCGGGTAATGGCGTATCGCGATGGCGGACATCCGCATGTACCCTGCCCCTACCTGAGGGCCTGGTTGAGCGTAACCAACGTGGGCAGGCTGCGCTTTGAATTTGAGAAGACTTCTCTAAGTGCAGCCATTGTAGAGGAGCACTTTCCCTGGATGCTTTTTCAGGTGTTGGAGCCCTACATCGTGCCCTATCGGCTGCTGCCAGGGCTGAAAATAGCCGAGCGAACCATTCGCCCGGGTGTGTATCAAGTCTGGGACTCAGGGTCCTATTTTCTTGTAGAATTTTAGGGCCTGTCAGGGTTGGCCTGATTTCAGTAAATTGCCGAAACCCGGCGTTCCCTCGATGGGCCAATTTTTTCTAAGAACCGATTATTCGGACGCTTAGCGTCTTCGTAAAGCGCGCCGGACGAGGTGCTCTGAAGATATCCCTCAAATCGCTACGCTCTGGCAGAAGGCCGGAGCAATCCCTCCTATTCTCCGGAATGGCCGGAGGATGCAATGAGTTACAAACGGCACTCAATCACTCATTCACTAATCATTTTCTAAATCATCCACTGTATCATGCGAACGCTTAATCGGTTTTTCAGCCAGACCCTATTCCCCCGCCTGCTTTGGGTCGCCCTTGCTTTGTGCGCGCTGTGGGTCGTGCACGGCTTTGCTACTGGCCCTACACTTCGACATGGGCCACTGCTTGCGGCCAGAGCCCAGGCACTCAGCGTTTCGGCCACTTCTAATGGGCCGCTGTGTGCCGGCACAACGCTCAACCTGACCGCTACGGTAACCAACGGCACGCCGCCGTTGACGTTTGCCTGGAGCGGGCCAGCCGGCTTCACTTCGTCTGCGCAGAACCCTGCGCGCGCCAACACAACCACCGCACATAGCGGCACATATGGTGTAACGGTTACGGATGGAACGGGCGCCACGGCTTCAGCCACCGTCAGCGTCCAAATTCACCAACCCGCTACGGCCAATGCCGGGCCAGACAGGGCCCTATGCGTTGGTGCCTCGCATCCATTGAATGGCGCCATCGGCGGCTCAGCCACCAGCGCCACCTGGAGCGCCTCCGTGCCCGGCGGCACGTTTGCACCCAACCCGCAAATGCTCAACGCTACCTATATCCCTCCTGCGGGCTTTAAGGGTTCTATCACCCTTACCCTGACGACCAACGACCCGCCCGGCCCTTGCCCAGCAGCCTCCGACCAGGTGATGCTGACTTATGCTACCCCCGGCGCTATGGCTTGTAACGATACCGTGCGCATTTCGGCGCCGCCCAGCTGCCCAGTCATCGTTACGCCTGATATGGCGCTGGAAGGCGATGTCTTGGATGACCTCTACACCGTAACCATCTTTACCCCCTCGGGCCAAAACCTCGGTAACACCGTAACGGCACAGCACTTCGGCATCCCGCTGACCGTGCGCGTCCGCGAGAACTGCTCCGCCAATTTCTGCATCACCACGGCCATCGTCAGCGATGCGCTCCCGCCGGTATTTGCCTCCTGCCAAAACATCACACTGCCTTGTTTGGTGACCAACTTCACACCAGGCTATTTGGATACCGTGCTCAAAGTGCCGGGGGCGCGCCCCATCGCCGTGGACAATTGCACACCCACAACGCTGACGTACCAGGATGTGTGGGTGAATGTGGGCTGTAATGAAACATTCCAGGGCCAGACAGACCTAACCGGATACGTCCGCCGCACCTGGACGGCCGCGGATGCCTACGGAAATACCTCTACTTGTGTGCAGTTCCTGTACTTCAAGCGTCTGCGCGCGCAAGACCTGACGCTGCCCTCCAACGTAACGGTTAGCTGTGACAACTCAATGACAGACCCCGCCACTGTAGGCGCTCCTTCTTACACTTTCAACGGAGTTACCTTCTACCTCACCGCACCTTACAACTGCGGCATTGGGGTTCTTTTCAGCGACCAGCTGAGTTTCAAATGCGATGGTGAATACGCCATTGTGCGCAAATGGCAATTGCTTAACAACGCCTGCCCAGGCGCTTCGCCGGCTTCTATCGAACACACACAGGTCATTTATGCCATAGACAACAAAGGCCCTGTAATACAGTGCCCGGGCAACCTGACCGTGAGCACAGACCCTCTGGCATGCTGCGCCACAGTGGACCTGCCCGATGTGGTCATCGAGGATGCCTGTAGCCGCATTCGCGATGCCTCGGCCATTATCCAGATTCGAGACCTGATCACGGGTAATGTGATAAGCCAGGTCGGCGTCAGTGCGCAATTGTCGAATTTTCCGGCCAACAGCCCCCTCAAAAAGGACACGCTGGCCGTCTTTGGCCAGACACCCTGCCTGCCGGTGGGCCAGCACACGGTGCAGTACTTCAGCGAAGACGTTTGCGGCGCCGCCAGCTCGTGTACTTTCACGCTGTCTGTGATGGATTTAGTGCCGCCTGTGGCAGCCTGCATCGAAGTAACGCAGGTCTCTTTAGGCATCAACGGGGCAAGCTTAGTCAACGCCTCGACGTTCAACACCGGCTCTTACGACAACTGTGGCCCGGTGTATTTCAAAGCCCGGCGGTTGGAGGCCAATAGCTGCCAGACCCACGCGCAATTCCACGACCAGGTGAGGTTTTGCTGCGAAGATGTAGGCAAAACGATTGATGTCGTTTTGCGCGTGTACGACGTGCCCGTGCCGTCGGGTTCCATTGGCCTTAGTCAGCTGGAGGCGCGCTCCAACGATTGCGCCGTCAAGGTGCTCGTGGACGACAAACTCCGGCCCGTGTGTGTGCCGCCAGCCAACGTAACGGTCAGTTGCGAGGACTTTGACGCCAGCCTCTGTACGTACGGCATGGCCACCGCAGCCGACAACTGCTGCGCCGATACGGCCTTCGAAGCATCGGTCAATTGGAGCCAGTTCGATACCCTGTGCTCCAAGGGCACGATCACGCGTTTCTTCCAGGCGCGCGATTGCCATGGCCTGACGAGTACCTGCTCGCAGCGCATCGTGGTCAACTACCGCCAGCACTACTACGTGCGCTTCCCGAACGACGTCATCCTGAACAGCTGCAACGGCACGGCCGACTTTGGCCAGCCCACCTTCTTTGCCGCCGATTGCGAGACGATCGGTATATCGCACACCGACCAGTATTTCACGCTCGTGCCCGGGGCCTGTCAGCAAATCGAACGCACCTGGCGGATCATCAACTGGTGTGCCTTCGACCCCAACAAGGGCTGCACGCAGGTGCCCAACCCAAACCCGCACCCGCAACTCGACCACGCCTCTAACCTGGCCGGGCCAGTCGTATCGGCTCCAGGCACACTGTTCCCCTGGGCGCCCACCGTGGTCAAAATCACAGCCAACGACGCCCAGCCCACCAACTTCAGCCAATACTGGTCGGAGAGCGTCAACTGCTACGAGTACAAGCAACTCATCCGCATCGCCGACGGCCAAAAGCCTATCGTGCTGGACTGCTCCGCTGTTCCCCAAGAAATTTGCGATATGACGGACAACGACAACAACCTGTGGAACCAGAACTACTGGTTGGACGTCAAAACGCTCTCCAACGACATGTCGGAAGCGCCCGTAGAGCTCCGCATCACCGCCACCGACGACTGCTCCAAGGCCAACCTGACGTTCCGCTATCAGCTCTTCTTAGACTTAGACGGCAACGGCTCGATGGAAACTGTAGTAACTAACCAGCACTCGGATGCCGGAATTGTTTACTACAACAACGCCAGCAATCCGAACTTCACCGGCGGCATTGCGCGCATCTTTGACCGGCGCTCCGTACCGGTCGAGCACAAGTACCGCTTTGTGCTGGAGACGCGCGCTGGCGATGAAAACCGCACCGCCTTCGTGCGCTGGAGCACAGCAGCCCAACCTAATGCGTTCGTTGCCCCGCAACTCCCCTACGGCACCCATAAGATCAAATGGTTCATCTCTGACGGTTGCGGTAACGAGCAGATGTGCGAATACATGTTCACCATCCGAGATTGCAAAGCGCCCACCATTGTATGCGCCAACGGCCTCAGCGGCAATATCGGCGCCAATAAATCCCTCACCGTAGGACACCAATTGTTCGTCCAGACGGCTTCGGACAACAGTACGCCTGCCCACCGCTTAGTCTACGGCATCCGCAAAAAAGGCCAAGGAAAAGGCTTTCCGCTGCTCTCCAACGGAGCACCTCAGACCAGCCTTTCGTTCGACTGCACCGAACTGGGCTTCCAACTCGTCGAAGTGTGGGCCAGGGACCTTGAGGGCAATGCCGACTTCTGCGAAACCTTCATCCACGTCCAGAACAACGACAACAATTGCAACAACAGCCAGGCCACCGTGGCCGGCGCTGTGCTCACCGCCGACGGCTCAGGGTTGGAAGACGCACAGGTAGGCATCGTCTGCCAGACCATTCAGGGCAGCGCTCCGCCCATCAGCAAACAGCAAACTACCGACAGCGAAGGACAATACAGGTTCGACAACGCCATACCAATTGCCGTCAACTACACGCTGACACCCGTCAAAGACAATGACCCGCTCAACGGCGTCTCGACGTTTGACTTGGTGCTCATCAACAAGCATATCCTTGGTTTAGAGCCGTTTACATCTCCTTACCAGTTCATCGCCGCCGATGTCAACAACAGCCAGAGCGTAACGACCTACGACATCTTAGAACTGCGCAAACTCATCCTGGGCATCTACACCGACCTGCCCGAGAACACCAGCTGGCGCTTCATAGACAAAGCCTACTCATTCCCCGACCCGAGCAACCCGTGGAAAGAGGTATTTCCGGAAAGTAAATCGGTGTGGAACTTCCAGACACACCGCCTGAAAGACGACTTCGTAGCTGTAAAGGTAGGAGACCTGAACAACACAGCCGTCGCCAACAGCGCCACATTCGCCGACGACCGCACTGCCGGCGCCTGGCTGCTCGACACCGACGATCGGTACGTGAAAGCAGGAGAATATTTCTCTGCTACTTTCTCCGCCTCCGAAGCCATTTCCGGCTATCAGCTGACGCTGCAATATCGGGATCTGGAATGTCTGGGCATCGAAGGCGCCGCCGCCGAGCACTTCGCCCACTTCCCGGACAAAAAAGCCATCACGGCTGCCGTGGACGTCCCCGTAGACGCTGGCCAGCCCGCATTTACCTTGCGCCTGCGCGCCCGGGCTGCCGGCCAGCTGAGCCAAATGCTGCGCCTTTCCAACAGCATCACCCGCGCCGAGGCCTATCCCGACGCACACAGCGGTGAACGCTTCGACGTCGGCCTGCGCTTCCGAAACGGCAGCGAAAGCGTCGTTGCCGGCCTGCCCTTCGAACTCTATCAAAACACGCCCAACCCGTGGGTCAATAAAACGCAAATCGGCTTCTACCTGCCCGAAGCCGCCGAAGCCACACTCATGCTCCACGACGAAATGGGACGCCTCGTATTCACGAAAACAGCCTCCTACCCACGCGGATACAACACCGTATTCGTGGAGCGCGCGCTGCTCGGCGGCGGAAACACCTTCTCCTACACCCTTAACACGCCTTTTGGCAGCGCTACGCGCAAAATGATCCTTACCCGGTGAGGCCCTACCCGGCCCTCGCCCTCGACACGCACATGACGTTCGCACGACGATGATGAGCCTCAAAGGTTTTATCTCATGGTAAGATCAGTCTTTGAGGTGGCCCCTCCCAAACGTGGGAGGGGCTTTTTCTTTCTGTGGCAGCCAAACTTGTTTGGCTGCCATTTCAGGCTATACATGGACAGGGGACGCGCTGGTGAGTTATGTTCGCCAGCGTGCGTATGGGGGAATGCGGGGCGACGGTTTTTCAGGTGGCCAAACGAGTTTGGACGTTGCTTCACAGGTGGCCAAACGAGTTTGGCCGTTACTTTGTGGGGCCAAACAAGTTTGGCCGCTACTTTAGGCCGCGCATGGAGAGGGCGACGCGCTGGCGCTCTACGTCCACTTCCAGCACGCGCACGCGCACGGTCTGGCGGAGCTTGACCACGTCGGCCGGGTTGCGCACAAAGCGGTCGGCCAGCTGGGAGATGTGCACTAAGCCGCTGGCTTTGATACCGATGTCCACGAAGACGCCGAAGTTGGTGATGTTGGTAACGATGCCGGGCAGCACCATGCCGGGCGTCAGGTCTTCGATGCTGCGCACGTCGGCGAATTCGACGGGTTGGGCGCTGCCGCGGGGGTCGAGG
Organism: Saprospiraceae bacterium; assembly: GCA_025056735.1. Classification (GTDB taxonomy): domain Bacteria; phylum Bacteroidota; class Bacteroidia; order Chitinophagales; family Saprospiraceae; genus M3007. Next base: position 18,308 of record JANWVR010000021.1, on the reverse strand, counting down.
CCGGGCTTGTCCAATTCGCGCAGGATGTCCTGAAGGGTAGGTAGGCCCACGTCGCCGCCGACGTAGCGCTTTGGGTCAATGCGCTGTCGCAGGGCTTTGTTGGCAATCAGGTCGGCTACGGTGCAGCCCAGGTCGCGCGCCATTTTCTCCACTAAGGCGTAGCGCTCCGGGTGTACGCCGGTGTTGTCCAACGGGTGGTCGCCGTTGCGGATGCGCAGGAAGCCGGCGCATTGCTCGAAGGCCTTTTCGCCCAGCCGGGGCACCTTCTTCAATGCGGCGCGCGAGCGGAACGGGCCGTGTTCGGCGCGGTAGGCCACGATGTTTTGGGCCAGTGTCGGCCCCAGGCCGGAGACGTAGGCGAGCAGGTGTTTGCTGGCCGTGTTGAGATTGACGCCGACGGCGTTGACGCAGGACTCCACCGTGCGGTCGAGGCTTTCGCGCAGCAGCGTCTGGTTGACGTCGTGCTGGTACTGACCTACGCCGATGCTTTTGGGATCAATTTTGACCAACTCGGCCAGCGGGTCCATCAGGCGGCGGCCAATGCTGACGGCGCCGCGCACGGTAACGTCATGGTCGGGCAATTCTTCGCGTGCGGCCGCAGAGGCCGAATAAATGGAAGCGCCGGCTTCACTGACCTGGTAGAGGTCTATCGTTTGGGCAAGGGCCATATCGCGCAGCAGGTCCATAGTCTCACGCCCAGCGGTGCCGTCGCCGACGGCAATAGCCTCCACCTGGAAAACCTCTACTAAATGGGCGAGGGTTTTCTGGCTTTCGGCGACCTGTCGCTGCGGTTCGTGAGGGTATATGGTCGTGTGTTCGAGCAGGTTTCCGTTGGCGTCCAAGACGACGACCTTGCAGCCGGTGCGGAAGCCAGGGTCTATGGCCAATACACGGCGTTCGCCCAGCGGAGCGGCCAGCAGCAGCTGGCGCAGGTTGGCAGCGAAGACGCGGATGGCTTCGGCGTCGGCGCGTTCTTTGGCGCTGTGTCGGAATTCCGTTTCGATGGAAGGCTGCAACAGGCGTTTGTACGCGTCGTGCACGGCGGTCTGCACCTGTTGGGCGGCGGCGGAGCGGCCTTTTACCCAGAGGGCATCGAGGTCGGCGCAAACGTTTTCTTCCTCTTCGGGGGCTACGAGCAGGCGCAGGAAGCCCTCGTCTTCGCCGCGAAACATGGCCAGCAGGCGATGTGAGGGGCACTGGGCCAGCGGCTCGCTCCAGGCGAAGTAGTCGCGGTACTTAGCGCCGTCGGTTTCTTTGCCTTTGACCACGCGCGCGGCGATGCGGGCGGTGCGCTCGAAATGGTAGCGCACGCGGTCGCGCGTGGGGCGGTCTTCGCTGACCCATTCGGCGATGATGTCGCGGGCGCCTTGCAGCGCATCCTTGAGGGTGGGCACCTCATCGGTGAGGAAGGGCTGGGCAAGGGCTTCAACGTCGGGGGCGTCCTGGTGCTCCAGCAAGCGTCGAGCCAGGGGCTCTAAGCCGCGTTCGATGGCGACAGAGGCGCGCGTTTTGCGCTTGGGCCGATAGGGCAAATAGAGGTCTTCCAGCTCGGTCAGGGTGCTGGCCGCCTCGATGGCTGCGCGAAGCTCAGGTGTCATTTTACCCTGTTCTTCAATGCTTTGCAGGATGGCTTCGCGGCGCTTATCGAGTTCTTGCAGGCGTTTGTAGGCGCTCTGGATGTCGGCGATTTGCACTTCGTCCAACGAGCCGGTGGCCTCTTTGCGGTAGCGCGCGATGAAGGGGATGGTGGCGCCGTTTTCCAACAGGCTCAGCACGGCAGCCACCTGCCGCGGGCCAATGCCTAAGGCCGCGGCGATGCTTTGGGCGTAGGCGGACATTTACGCGTTCTTAAAATCCCAGGTATTCAGGAAGCCGGTGTGGAAGTTGCCTTTGCGGAAGTCCTCGTTTTGCATCAGTTTTTGATGGAAAGGCACAGTGGTTTTGATGCCTTCCACGATGAATTCGTCTAAGGCGCGTTCCATTTTGGTGATGGCTTCGTCGCGCGTGCGGGCGCGGACGATGAGCTTGGCGATCATGGAGTCGTAGTAGGGCGGGATGGAATAGCCGCTGTACACGTGTGTGTCCACGCGCACGCCGTGCCCTTTGGGCGAATGGAACGAGGTAATGCGGCCTGGGCTGGGGCGAAAGTCGTTGAAGGGGTCTTCGGCGTTGATGCGGCATTCGATGGCGTGCATTTCAGGGAAGTAGTTGCGCCCGGAAATGGGCACGCCGGCGGCAATTTTGATTTGCTCTTTAATGAGGTCAAAATCAATGACTTCCTCAGTTACCGTGTGTTCCACCTGGATGCGGGTGTTCATTTCCATGAAATAGAAATTGCGGTACTTGTCCACGAGGAATTCCACGGTGCCCACGCCTTCGTAGTTGATAGCGTTGCAGGCTTTGATGGCGGCGACGCCCATTTTTTCGCGCAATTCGGGCGTCATGAAGGGCGAGGGGGACTCTTCGACGAGTTTTTGGTGGCGCCGCTGGATGGAGCAATCGCGTTCGGAGAGGTGGCAGGCTTTTCCGTATTGGTCGCCGGCGACCTGGATTTCGATGTGGCGCGGTTCTTCGATGAATTTTTCGATGTAGATGCCGTCGTTGCCGAAGGCCGCTTGGGCTTCGCGGCGGGCGGTTTCCCACTGGCTTTCGAAGTCGGCTTCTCTCCAGACGATGCGCATGCCTTTTCCGCCGCCTCCAGCGGTGGCTTTGAGGATGATGGGGTAGCCCACCTCTTTGGCGATGCCCAAGCCAGACTTTAGGTCGGTTACTAAGCCCTCGGAACCGGGGATACAAGGCACGCCGGCAGCGAGCATGGTTTCTTTGGCCGTGATTTTGTCGCCCATTTTGCGGATTTGCTCGGGCGTGGGACCGATGAATTTGATGCCGTATTCGCCGCAGACCTCGGCGAAGGTGGCGTTTTCGGCTAAGAATCCATAGCCAGGGTGTACCGCGTCGGCGTTGGTGATCTCCACTGCCGCCATGATTCGCGGGATGTTGAGGTAGCTTTCAGCCGAGGGCGGCGGGCCGATGCAGACGGCTTCGTCGGCGAAGCGCACGTGCAGGCTATCGCGGTCGGCCGTAGAGTAGATGGCAACCGTTTTAATGCCCATTTCTTTGCAAGTGCGAATGATGCGCAGGGCAATTTCGCCGCGGTTGGCGATGAGTATTTTTCGGAACATGGCGTGCGTCGGTTTGCGGCAAGGCGCCCGTTTAGTCAAAGGTTAGCGTAGAAGAGAGCAGGACACTTGTCAGAGCGGCTCGACCAAGAACAGCGGCTGGTCGTACTCCACTGGCGAAGCGTCTTCAACGAGCACTTTGGCGATTTTGCCTTTGACTTCGGACTCGATTTCGTTGAACAGTTTCATGGCCTCGATGATGCACACTTTGGTGCCTACGTCCACGGTATCGCCTACTTTAACAAACGGTGGTTTATCAGGGCCGGGCGCCCGGTAGAAGGTGCCGACCATAGGCGACTTAATGGTCAGCAGGTTGCCAGTAGGTGCAGGCTCGGAGGTGGGCGCTTCGGCCGCCGGAGGGGCCGCCGGCACCGCGGCAGGAGCAACAGGCGGAGGGGGAGGCAGCATGGGCGCTGCCCCCGGCATGTTCACGACTGGGGGTGGGAAGGCCACTACAGCAGGACCAGGACCGGGGCTGGGCTCAGGCATCGTCTGATTGCGAATAACGATTTCAAAATCGCCCTCTTTCAGAATGAGTTCAGCGATCTTACTCTTGCTGACCAGGCGAATAAGTTCTTGTATTTGATTGATATCCATAAGTAAATACGGTTTGACGCGCGCCAAATATAAAGCGCTTTGGAAAGGCCGCTAACCTTCGGTTTCTTATTTTTTTACACGCTCGATGTACTCGCCCGTCGCAGTGTCAATTCGGATATACTCGCCCGTTTCGCAGAAGAGCGGTACGCGCACCTCAGCGCCTGTTTCTACGGTAGCAGGCTTCAGAGTATTGGTGGCTGTATCGCCGCGTACGCCCGGTTCGGTGTAGGTGATTTGGAGTACTACGTTGGGGGGCATTTCCACGGAGAGCGGAATTTCTTTCTGGGCGTGGTAAAGGACATCCACGGTATCGCCCTCTTTCAGAAAGCGCGCATTTTCAATCATCTCACTGGGCACAGTGATCTGGTCATAGGTCTCCTGGTTCATGAGCACGTAGGAGTCGCCCTCGGGGTACAAGTACTGGAATTTGCGGCGCTCTACGCGCACCTCGGTAATGGTGTGACCGCTCTGGAAAGTGTGCTCGATGATCTTACCCGTCGTAGTGCTCTTCAGTTTCGTCCACACCTTACCGCTGCCGCGACCTACCTGGAAGCGCTGAAAGTCAATGACTTTCATGATGTCGTTGTTCAATTCGATGCACAGGCCGTTTCGGATGTCTGCCGTGGTTGCCATTGTTTGTTTGTTTTTTTTAGTGTATCAGATTTTCGTGAAAAGGCGCGCAAAGGTAAGCCACACGTCTCTTTCGCGGCTATAGCAACCACACCGACCTAAAATTAGTGCAGGCAGAAGCTGGCTTATTGGCCGGATAAGCGGTGCTTCCGAACAAACTCCCAAACGGCGATGCCAGCCGCCACGGCGACGTTGAGCGAGTGTTTGGCGCCAAATTGCGGAATTTCTAAGGCGCCATCGCAATGCTCTAAGGCACCCTGGGATACGCCGCTGATTTCGTTGCCCAATACAAAGGCGTAACGAACGCCTAACTCCGGTACAAACGCCTGGAGCGCAAGGCTTGTCTTTACCTGCTCGATGGCCAGCACCCGGTAGCCTTCGCTCCGCAGCTGCTGCAACGCCTGGGCAGCCTTGGGCGAATACGACCAGGCTACCGTCTCTACACTCCCCAGAGCAGTTTTGTGAATCTCCCGATGAGGCGGACAAGCCGTGATGCCACACAGCACTAAGCGCTCGACGGCAAACGCATCTGCCGTGCGAAAAACCGACCCCACATTGAGGGCAGAGCGAATGTCGTCGAGCACCAGCACCAAAGGCAACTTTTCGCTGGTCTTGAGGGCCTCCACTGAAAGGCGGCCTAAGTCTGCCGGAAGTCGCTTTTCTAACACGTTTTCCTTTTTCAGTGGGCAAACATAGGGCCTTTGCTTAAAGCAAGGCCGCCAACTTTCTGACTGCACAGGTTCGTAGGAAAGTCGCTTCATCGAAGCCTATCCGGCATACCCGGTCTGCCGGGGTCCTACACGGGGCAAGCAGGCAGCTCCTCCCGATGGCCAATCTATCCCACGACAACATATCTCCGCGCTCCTGTTCTGCGCTTAGGAAATTTCTTTTGCTTATGGAGCATCTAAATGTCGCGCCAAAACAGTAAATTTGCCCTGCGCAGGTGGTCGTGTTTCATGAGCGAAAAACAGCGCTTTGACGAGCGGCTTCCTTGGCTGCGCGCGTTTCCTTCCCAAATATTTATTCTGTATCTCCACGTCTAAAATAAGCATTTCCAAACAATTGCCGGTTGTGCGTGAAAAAGCACCACTTTTTCCGCGAAAAATTTGCACGGAATATCCGCGGTATTTTTCTATCTTTGGCGGCTTTTTCAAAAGACACACAGCCTTTCGAGGCTTAATTGGGTAAGCGAGATTGACTTTTAAACCAGTTTTCGAGAAATGTCATCCATAGTTGGCACACCCGACATCCTTCAGGAGAACCTGCTCAAGCATTTCGGCTTTGAAGCCTTCAAAGGGCAGCAGAGGGCCATTATTCAAAGCCTGCTCGACGGACACGACACCTTCGCCATCATGCCTACCGGCGGCGGCAAAAGCCTGTGTTATCAGCTGCCTGCGCTAATGTTGCCCGGTACAGCCATCGTCATCAGCCCGCTCATCGCCTTGATGAAAAACCAGGTGGATAACATTCGCGGCTACTCCGACACCGACGAGATCGCGCACTTCCTCAACTCCTCGCTGACGCGCGCCCAAATGCGCAAAGTCAAGCAAGACATCGTGGACGGAAAGACGAAGCTGCTCTACGTTGCACCCGAAACGCTGACGAAAGAGGAGAACATCGAGTTCTTCCGCAATAACAACATCTCCTTCGTGGCCGTAGATGAAGCACACTGCATCTCTGAGTGGGGCCATGACTTCCGACCCGAATACCGCCGCATCCGCGTCATGCTGGACGCCATTGCAGGCGACGTGCCGGTGATCGCCCTGACGGCCACCGCCACGCCTAAAGTCCAGCAGGACATCATCAAGAACTTGGACATGCAGGATTATAACCTGTTCATTGCCTCGTTCAATCGCGAAAACCTCTTCTACGAGGTGCGGCCCAAAATCAAAAAGGAGCAGACCATCCGCCAGATCATCCAGATTATCAAAGAGGAATTCCGCGGCGAGTCGGGCATCATCTACGTGCAAAATCGCAAAACCGCCGAAGATTTAGCCGAGGTGCTTGTTGTCAACGACATCAAAGCGGCTCCCTATCACGCCGGCCTCGACCCCAAAACACGCTCCAAGACGCAGGACGACTTCCTGATGGAAGAAATAGATGTCATCTGCGCCACCATTGCCTTTGGTATGGGCATTGACAAGCCCGACGTGCGCTTCGTCATCCACTACGACATGCCCAAAAGCATCGAAAACTACTATCAGGAAACCGGCCGCGCCGGACGCGACGGCTTAGTGGGCAAGTGCATCGCCTTTTATAATTACAACGATATCCTGCGCTTAGAAAAATTCCTGCGCGACAAACCGCTCGCTGAACGCGAAATGAGCGCCCAACTCATGCAGGAAGTCGTCGCCTACGCCGAAACTGCTTCCTGCCGCCGCCGCTTCTTGCTGCACTACTTCGGCGAAGAATTCCACGAAGACAAGTGCGGCAAGATGTGCGACAACTGCAAAACGCCCAAAGAGCGCCTCAACGTCCAGGAAGAAATGGTGCATGCCTTATCGGCCATCCTTGAGCTCAAGGAAAACTATCTGATGAAAACCATCGTGGACTTCCTGCGCGGCAACGAAACCAAAGAAATGCGCGACTTCCGCTTCAACCAATCCGAAAACTTCGGTATTGGCGAGGAGCGCGACGAAAACTTCTGGACCTCCGTCATTCGACACGCTATCATCAACAACTTGGCGTATAAGGAAGTCGAAGAGTTTGGCATCCTGAAAGTTACGGAAGAAGGCCGAAAGTACCTCCAGGCGCCCTACCCCATCCAGATCACCATCAACCACAACTACGACGACGGCGGCGCCTACGACTTCGACGATGAAAAGGGCGGCACTGCTGTCCTCGACGAGACGCTCATGAACATGCTCAAGGACATCCGCAAGAGCGTCGCCAAAAAACACAACCTGCCTCCATATGTCATCTTCCAAGACCCCTCCTTGGAGGAAATGGCTACCCAGTATCCTACCACTATGGAGGACTTAGCCAAAATACAGGGAGTCTCGCTGGGCAAAGCACACCGCTACGGCCAGCCGTTCATTGACATGATTAAAAAGTATGTGGAGGAAAATGAAATAGAACGCCCCTCCGACATCACCATCAAGTCTGTTGCCAATAAGTCCAAAACAAAAATCAATATCATACAGGCCATTGACCGCAAAATTCCGCTCGAAGACATTGCCAGCGCCAATGACTTAACGTGGCAGGAGCTCATGGACGAACTGTACAGCATTGTACAGGCCGGCACCAAGATCAACCTCGACTACTACATTAACAAAAACGTGGACGAATACGTGCGTGAAGTTGTGCTCGAGTACTTCGCTACCGCTGAGAGCGACAGCATTGAAGCTGCCGTTAAGGCCCTTAAAGAAGATGAGGTTACCTGGGAAGAAGTGGAACTCATGCGCCTGAAATTCATTAGCGATAACGCCAACTAACGCTGGCATTTCAGCCACTTCTATTTGCCTACGCCCGCTGCAGCGCCGACGCCTTGCAGCGGGCGTTTTTTTACAAAAATAAAAAATACCGCCAGCACGGCTGCACCTATCACCTTTATCGTACTTTTGCGATGAATGAAAGCAACTGGGCTGCCCGTTACCTCCCAAGGGGCAGTTCGCCGCCATCAAAACGCATCTCCCATTTTTTTTCATTTAGCAACGCCATGCCCGCAGCCCGGAAGGAGGCCTTCAACCCACAAGAGCAACAGCTTGCCGCCCTTGCGCGGGCGCTGTCACATCCGGCGCGCATCGCCATCCTGCGCGAACTGGCCCAGCGGAATACCTGCATCTGCGGCGAAATCGTCAGCGCGCTGCCGCTGTCGCAGAGCACCGTCTCCCAACACCTGCACGTTCTCTTAGAAGCAGGCCTCATTCAGGGAACTGTGGACGGGCCTCGCTCGTGCTATTGTCTCAACGCCAGCGTGATCAAAGCCGTTGGAAAGGCATTCGACCATTTTTTCAAAACGTTGAGCCGCCTCGAATGCTGCTAATTTTCGCCCAAACCCATCGCACTTTTTACAATAGCTCAATACCGAAAACTAAGCCTGACATCCTCTTCGCACATTACTAAAAACGATTTTTTCGCATGTATACCGAAAAAGAAATCAAGGACATCGTCCGGGAGAAGTATGCCGAGATAGCCGGGCAAGACCGCGCGACGAATGCGGCCTCGTGCTGCGGCGTAGGCACGCCAGGGACGTACACCATCATGTCGGAGTCGTATGCCGGGCTGGAGGGCTACACGCCGGACGCCGATCTGGGTTTGGGCTGCGGGCTGCCTACCGAGTACGCGCGCATCCAGCCGGGCGATGTGGTGCTCGACCTGGGTTCGGGCGCTGGCAACGACGCCTTTGTGGCGCGCGCCGAAACGGGCGAAACCGGCAAAGTCATCGGCGTGGACTTTACGCCCGCCATGATCCGTAAAGCGCGCGAAAACGCCGAAAAATTGGGCTACAACAACGTAGAATTCCGCGAAGGCGACATCGAAGACCTGCCCATATCCGACAATTCGGTAGATGTGGTCATCAGCAACTGCGTGCTCAACTTAGTACCCAACAAGGCAAAAGCCTTCGCCGAAATCCTGCGCGTGCTGCGCCCAGGCGGTCATTTCAGCATCTCCGACGTGGTGCTGACCGGGGCGCTCCCTCCGCAGTTACAGGCAGCAGCAGAGATGTACGCCGGTTGTGTGGCAGGCGCTATCCTGCGCGATGAATACATGGCGCTCATCGAGCAGGCGGGCTTCGAACACATCAAAATAGAAAAGCAAAAACCTATCTTGATACCCGACAGCATTTTGCAGGAATACCTTTCAGCGGCTGAAATAGAAAATTTCCGGCAAAATCCGGTGGGTATCTTCAGCATTACCGTCTATGGCCAAAAGCCGGGCGGGAGCGCAGAGCGCCGCACAGAGCGCGCCGCCAAGCCGAAAATTGCCCTGCGCGATTTGGTGAAGGGCTCGACTTGCTGTTCGCCCAATTCCGGGTGTTGCTGACAGTGTTGCGCCACTGCGCTGCCTTATGAAAGCGTACGTCAGGGCCGAACGGGTCGAGTTAGTCCACAGCGGCGAAGACTACTTTGCGCGCCTGCTCCGGCTGATAGCAGGGGCAGAGCGGAGCATCCATATTCAGATGTACATTTTTGCCGACGACCGCACAGGGCGAGAGGTGGCCGAAGCCCTGCTGGAGGCTGCGTCCCGCGGCGTTGAAGTGTGGGTCATTGCCGACGGCTTCGGCTCAGCAGCATTACCTGGCGCTTTTGTCGAGCGCCTGAAGAGAGGTGGCGTACATTTTCGTTTTTTCAAACACTTGGTATCGGTCTGGCGCTGGCAGGGCGGGCGCACACTACACCAGAAGGTCGCCGTGGCCGACGCACGCGCAGCGCTCATCGGCGGCATCAACATCGCCGATAAATACCGCGGAACGCCCGATGAACCGGCCTGGCTCGACTTCGCCGTGTACATCGAGGGCGAGGTCTGCCAGCACCTGCACGACCTGTGCACCGATATCTACGAACATCACTATTGGAAACGGCGCTGGCGTCAGCGCGGCGAAAAGGCCGAATGGCTGCCTCCACCGCCCCGACAGGGGCTCGTTCGCTTTCGCCTCAACGACTGGCTGCGCCGAAAATCGGAGGTTTTTTACAGCTACTTGCACGCCATGCGCGGCGCCGAGCGCTCGCTGACGTTGGTGGCCAGTTACTTTCTGCCCGGCCTCTTGGTGCAGCAGCGGCTGGAGCGCGCCGCACAACGCGGCGTACAGGTGCGCTTGCTGCTGACGGGGCCTTCCGACGTACCGCCGATGAAATGGGCCGAGCGCTACGTGGCCTATCGGCTCATCCAGAAAGGCGTGCGCGTCTTTTTGTGGCAGCACTCCGTTATGCACGGCAAGGCCATCCTAGTAGATGGCTTATGGGCCTCCGTAGGCTCGTTCAATCTCAACCCGCTAAGCCGCTTCCGCAGCTTAGAGATGAATGTGGATGTGGCCGACCCGGTTTTTGTGCGGGTGTTGGAGGACTACATCGAAAAGCTTTTCGAGCGGCATTGCATAGAAATTACACCCGAGCGCCTGCCCGAATTCGCCAACTTCTGGGCGCGTTGGCAGGCACGCTTCGCCTTTTATGCGGCGGTGTTGGCCATGCGCGTGCTCTTTCCGCCCAGCCGGTGGGAGCGGTGAGCGCATGTCAAACCATGATAAAAAAATAGGATGGAGGGTTTAGGCTACCTCCACCCTATCGCCGGGCATGTAAAAATCTCCACCGACTTTTTCCTTCCCAGCACACGTCCACAGGAGGTCAGATGCGTGCCTGCAAGAACCGAAGATCCTTGCCTTATTTACTCATGAGAGTGGCACATCACTGTTTCCTCTATAGACCTTGAGCCGGCGCTCTATTTGCAGCTGTTCTTGAGAGCCGCCAGTTCATCGGCATTATTAACGGTGATAATTTCGCCCGTGCGACGCATTTTTACCTGAAGAGGAAACTGCAGCACGGGCCGTTCGGTAGTGTTGGGATTGTTTTGCTTCCACGTGCGTATGATCTGACGCATGGCACGCGGGTTTTCGGCCTGTGCTGTCGTGCCGTCTGGGAAAACAATCGTTACAGGAAAGACAAACTCGAAGCAAGCGACGCCGTGATGACCATGACCGTTGGGCCCGTGGTTACCAAACGTACCCTTGCACTCAGCACGCAGCTGGCGCAACTGCTGTTCGTTCTCCACAACGATGACTTCGCCGTTAGAATTCACTACCGAAATCGGGAAAACAAACGAAAAAGCCGGCCGCATGCCGCGCTTGGGCCGCCCATTGGCCTCAAAATAGGCGCGCAGTTTTTGGGCGATTTCCTCATAGGAGTTTACCTCTGCCGTCGTGCCGTTGGGCAATTGGATGGTTACCGGGAACACGAGCTCGTAGCAGCCGTAGCTGCCCAGGCCGCCGCGTTCTTGTACCTCGAAGAGGGCCTGGTCAATGGCCTCCTCGGTCGCAAGGGTATCGTCGGTCGTTTTGGTGCAGGCGAAAAAAATCGCTGCGGCCAGTAAGGCCGAGGGAAGCAAAAACTTCAGTGCTTTTACCATAATTCGGTGCGAGTTGTTTTTTGAAAAAATAAGTGAAAAGTGATTGACAACCGGTTGCACTAAATCAGGTCGGCAAGCCCGGCAAGGGTTGCATGGGCAGCGCTCAAAAACGCGCTTTTAAAGTTTTTGCAGCGTTTTTTCTACAAATTTTGTCAGGGCTTCGCCGCGCAGCATGCCTTGCTGTAGTTGCGCTACGTCGTACAGGTACTGGGCCAGTTCGGCGCGGGTGTTGTCGTCGGCGTGCGCCAGTTTGGAGGCGATGAGCGGGTGGTTGGTATTGACCACCACCGTGTAGGCGTCTAAGAAGCCGTCGCTACTCCTGCCGTGCAGGGTTTGCATTTCCTTCATACGGCGCAAGTATTCGGGCCGCGTAATAGTTACTGGCGCGTCGTCGGGCGACAGGGCGCTGCATTCCACGCTGGCGTGCAGGTTATCGCTCACCACCTTCTCGAAGGCTTTTTTGATTTGCTCCACCTCCTGCTCGCTCAGTACTGAGGCGGTGTCCTCGTCTTTTTGCACTAACTTATCTAAGGTGTTGGAGTCTATGCGGGCAAACGCGATGTCGAGATTGGCGTGGTACTCTAAGTGCTGCATCCAGTGGTTGTCCAGCACGGTGTCCATGCGCAACACATCGTAGCCGCGGTTTTGCGCCGCCTTGATGAGGGCGTCATGCGCCTCAGGGTCGTGCGTATAGATGAAGACGACCTTGTTGTACTTATCCGTCTGGTTGGCCTTGACCTTTTCCTTGTAATCGTTCAGGGTAAAGTATTCGCCTTTGACGTTGCTGACTAAGGCGAAATTCATGGCGCGCTCCTGGAATTTGGCGTCGGCAATCATGCCGTACTTGACGAACACGCCCACGTCGCGCCATTTGGCCTGGAAGGCCTCGCGGTCGCGCTTGTAGAGGTCGTGGAGTTTTTCAGCCACCTTCCGGGCGATGTACTCGCTGATTTTCTTGACGTTAGCGTCGCTTTGCAGGTACGAGCGCGACACGTTGAGCGGGATGTCGGGCGAGTCAATGACGCCGTGCAGCAGTTGGAGCCATTCGGGCACGATATCGCGCACGTCGTCGGTTACGAACACCTGGTTGCAGTACAGGTGGATTTTATTGCGCGACGCCTCGATGGCGTTGCCCAGTTTGGGGAAGTAGAGCACACCGGTGAGGTGGAAGGGATAGTCAATGTTCAGGTGAATCCAGAACATGGGCTCTTCGGCGGTGGGGTAGAGCATCTCATAGAAGCGCAGATAGTCCGCGTCCGTGAGGTCAGTGGGCGCCTTTTTCCATAGCGGGTGCGTTTCGTTGATGATGTTCGGGACTTCGCGTTTTTCCTTTTTAGCCGCGTCGCCTTCGCCGACGGTTTCGTACTCCGTGCGCGTGCCGAACTGAATAGGCACAGGCAGGAAGCGACAGTATTTGCGCAGGAGTTCTTCGATGCGCAGGCGGTCGAGGAACTCCGAGTTTTCAGCGTTGATGTACAGGATGACGTCGGTGCCGCGCTCGGCCTTTTCGGCGGGTTCGAGGGCGAATTCGGGTGAGCCTTCGCACGTCCAGCGCACAGCAGGCGCCTCGGGCTGGTAGGACTTGGTCAGCACTTCCACCTTATCGGCTACCATAAAAGCCGAATAGAAGCCCAGTCCGAATTTGCCAATGATGTTGCTGTCCTTGTATTTCTCCAAAAATTCGGCGGCGCTGCTGAAAGCAATCTGGTTGAGGTAACGGTTGACTTCCTCTTCCGTCATACCGATGCCGCGGTCGCGCACGATGAGGCGCTTTTGGTCGGGTTCTACAATGACCTGAATGGTCGTGTCGCCGATTTCGCCCACGGCTTCGCCGCGCTGGGCCAGCGCCTGCAATTTTGTCGTGGCATCTACGGCGTTCGACACCAACTCGCGCAGAAATATCTCGTGGTCGGAATAGAGAAACTTCTTGATAATAGGAAAGATGTTCTCCGTCTGAACCGAAATAGTACCTTTTTGCATATCCATTTATTGTTTTGGGCGGAGTGCACCCAAAGGACGTGCCATGTGTCTGAAGTGTGACAAAATGACACGGCTTCTACCTTTCACAGGTGAATTGTGGGAGAAAGGTCTCAAAAGCCGCTCGCGATTGTGTAGTCTTGGCACAATCCTTGCGTACATAAAAAAGCAGTAAGCGGTATAGAAATATAAGAAAGCGGCTATTTATATCCCGGATAAGGCATCTAAAAACGACATAAAAGGAGTTAGGGCCTAATGAGGCCTTAAGCCCGTGGGCGAGGGGCCAGTCCGCTGGGGGGTAGGACTGGTCTCCTCACCACATTACGCAAGGAACCACCTGAACTTGCTGCGCGCGGAAGTAGGGAAGCATCGAGCGCGAAACAGAGCGGCAAGTTTTCGATTTCAAAGTGCGAGGCGACGCTGGCGGCAGTCGGCGTCGCTTTTTGTCTTTGGGCGTGCCTGGCGACGGTATCTTTGTCGTTTAATAAGGCCGTCGCTTAATATCGGGCGGCGGATTACTCCCAGAGCGAAGCTGTCCCTTTCTGCATGCGTCGTTACCGCACCTTGCTGTACTACTCCTTTCCCTTTCAGCTGGTGGTCTTGCACTTTCGCAACCACCTGATGCTGGTGGTTTTATGGTTGTTTTTGGGCCTGTTGACTACGGGCGCCATTGGCCGTTTTTTTGGCGTGTATCACCTGCTGCTGACGCCGGAGTATCTGGGCGAGGTGAACTTCTGGAGCTTTCTGCTGACGGGCGCAGCGTGCGGCGCGTTTTTTCTCATCTGGAACCTGACGACGTACCTGTTGTGCTCGCACCGGTTTCCGTTTCTGGCGACGCTGAAGGCGCCTTTTACGCTCTTTTCGCTCAACAACAGCGTTTTCCCGCTGGTTTTCATCATCGTTTACGTCAGCACGTCCGTTGTTTTTCAGGTGCGCGACGAGCTGGCTACTTTTTGGGACGTGATGAAAAATACGGCCGGGCTGCTGATTGGGCTAGGGCTGATGCTGGGTGTTCTGGCCGTTTATCTGCATTTTACGAACAAAGACCTGGCCTCGATCCTGAAGGCGGGCAATCTGACGCCCAAGCCCGGCAGCCGGCTGCTAACGCCGGAAGGCCGTGTGCCTACGATGCGCGAGATTCGGAGCGGCGCTACCAGCTGGCGGGTGGACACCTATTTGAGCGAGCGCTTTCACCTGCGCTTAGTGCGCAGCGTGGCCCATTACGACCGCCGATTGCTGGCTAAAGTGTTTCAGCAAAACCACCTCAACGCGGTGTTGGTGCAGCTCATGGCATTGATCGTCATCATGTTCCTGAGCCTGTTCATGGAACAACCCTGGGCGCGTATTCCCACCGGCGCCACCATTTTTTTACTGGCCAGCATGTTTATGGCGCTGTTTGGCGCCATCGTCTATTGGTTTCGGCGCTGGGCCGTGCTGGTCTTTCTGGCGCTCTTGGCGGCCATCAACGCCATCACGAGCTGGGGGCTTTTCTACTACCGCAACCGCGCTTATGGCATTGATTACGCCCAGGAACACCGCGCCGAATACACTCATGAGCAATTGGAACGCCTGTGCGCGCCCGACACCATCGCGCGCGATGCCGCCAATGCCCGCCGCATCTTAGAGCGCTGGGCTGCGCGCAACCGCGGCCCCCACGGCGAAAAGCCCAAAATGGTGCTCGTGTGCGTCAGCGGCGGCGGCATGCGCTCCGCCGTGTGGACGATGCACGCCCTCCAACAGGCGGACCTGGCCACCCAGGGCCAGCTCATGCGACACTCCGTCCTCATCAGCGGCGCCTCCGGCGGCATCCTCGGCGCTGCCTACTGGCGCGAACTCTACCTGCGCCAACAACTGGGCGAAAACGTAGACTACAACTGCTCCGACCACGTCGCCGAAATCGGCGCCGACCTGCTCAACGCCGTCAGCTTCGCCATCCTGACCAACGACCTGTTCTTCCCGTTCCGAAAATTCCAATCCGGCAACTTCACCTACCGAAAAGACCGCGGCTACCTGCTCGAATACCAACTCAACGAAAACTGCCGAGGACGCCTCAACCGCCGACTGGCCGACTACCGGACCCACGAAAAACAGGCCCGCATCCCGATGATGGTCGTCTCGCCCTTCCTCCTCAACGACGCGCGCCGCCTGCTCATCAGCCCCCAAGGCGTCTCTTACCTGATGCGACCGCCCGGAAACCCGACCAGCACCCAACCCGAAATAGACGCTGTGGACTTCGGGCGCCTCTTCGCCCGACAACAGGCCGATAGCCTCGCCTTCACCTCCGCCCTGCGCATGAATTGCTCCTACCCGCTCATCCTGCCACCCGTGTGGCTGCCCACCGACCCACCCGTAGAGGCCATGGACGCCGGCTTCCGAGATAACTACGGCATCGCCACCGCCGTCCGATTCGCCCACGCGCTGCAAGACTGGATAAAAAACAACACCGACGGCGTCATCGTCCTCCAGGTGCGTTGCTGGGAAAAACGCCGACCCATCGAGGCCAGCACTTACAAAGGCATCGTCGAAAACGTGCTCTCGCCCTTCAGCGCCGCCGCCCACCTGACGGCCATGCAGGACTTCGAGCAAGACAACGCCTTAGCCCTGCTGCGCGACCTGCTCGGCCCCGACCAACTCCAAGTCATCCGATTGGTGTATCGGCCCCAGAACAAAGAAAACGAGGCCTCTATGAGCTTCCACCTGAGCAAACGCGAAAAACGAGACATCCTCCAGGCCATCCACGACCCCGACGTGCAGCGCGGCCTGCAACAACTGCGCCAGGCCCTTGCGCCGCGTTGACCCAGGCGCCGTACTTTTGAGGCATGAAATACGTAGTCCTCCTCTCGGCAATCGTGCTGGCCTTCCAGGGCAGCCGCTGGATGTCGCCCCCCGCCGAAGCAAACAGCGCTCCGGCGCCCTTGAGTACCCCAACGCCCTCGCCGCGCAACATTATCCTGCTCATTGGCGACGGCATGGGCATCGCGCAAATCACCGCCGGCATCTACGCCCGGGCCGACAAACTCCACATCGAGCGCTTCCCCATCACCGGCCTGATGAAAACGCATTCGGCCAAACACCTCATCACCGACTCGGCCGCTGGCGCTACCGCCTTCGCCTGCGGATGTAAAACCTACAATGGCGCCATCGGCGTGGACGCCCAGAAAAAACCCTGCCGCACGATCTTAGAAGATGCCGCTGCCGTCGGCATGGCCACGGGCTTAGTGGCCACCTCCAGCATCACACACGCCACACCCGCTGCCTTCATCGCCCACGTCAGCAAACGCTCCGAAATGGAGGAAATCGCGCCCTTCTTCCTCCAAAACCGCATAGACCTCTTCATCGGCGGCGGCCTCAGCTACTTCAACCAGCGCGCCGACGGGCGCGACCTGTGCCGCGAACTGCAAGCCAAAGGCTTCGACCTATACACCTTCCAACAGCACTCCCTCAACCAGTGCCAGCCCAATCCCGCCCGACCCTTCGCCTGGTTCGCCGCCGACAAAGAACCCGAAGGCGTCCACAAAGGGCGCGACTACCTCCCCCTTGCCGCTCGAATCGCCCCAGCCTTCTTAGCCCAACGCAGCGAACGCGGATTCTTCCTCATGATCGAAGGCTCCCAAATTGACTGGGCCTGCCACAAAAACAATGGCGAACACACCGTACAGGAAATGCTCGACTTCGACGACGCCATTGGCGAAGCCCTCCGCTTCGCCGAACAAGACGGCAACACCTTAGTCATCGTAACGGCCGACCACGAAACCGGCGGCATGGCCCTGCTGCGCGGCAACGATAAAAAAGAACTGAAAATCAAATTCGCCACGCTCTACCACACGGCTTCCTTAGTGCCCGTGTTCGCCTATGGCCCAGGCGCCGAAGCCTTCAGCGGCGTCTATGACAACACCGACCTGCACACCAAAATGAAAGCGCTTCTGAAATTGGATGCCGTGGAGGCGCGGTAAGTGCTCTGGCGCAGAGAGGTAGGAAGGAGGAATAATCACCTGCTCTGTGAGCGGCGTTGCATTAGCCGCTTCAGACGCCCATTTTTTTCTGTACATAATGAATTTTGCACAAAGTTAGCACTTGTTTTTCATTCCACAAAACCTTGATTGCGTTTTGTTTAGGTGGTTTTTTAAGGGTTAACTACGATAGTCTTCCTTTTGGGCGATACAGGGCCGTTGCTGGGTGTTCGAGTTTGGGGCCGAAAAGCGGTCGCCATATTTTTTAGGCCGCCCTCTTTGGCCCTCTTTTTTAGCCGTAGCGCTCAAAATTCAAGTAAGTGTACCGGCCACGAAGGGATAAAAACAAGCCCAGGTGGTGGTCAAAAAAATCGCGTTGCCATTTGTTCACCTTCGGCATTTGCTGTAGTATTGCGCTCACGAGCGTTTCGACGTTCACGGGCAGAAGTTGTTAGGTTGATGTTTTACACCACAAACCTAAACTTTTGCTTTTTTTATCTCAGCACGTTCAAATCAGATAGGCCAATTTCTTTACGAAGTATTGTTTGTGTATCTTTCACTAAATCTTTTTCAGGCATGTTCAGAAAATTTCTCACTTCGTTCATTCTCATCGTAACGGTAGCTCATGGACTTGCTCAATATCCCACAGTAAAAACCACCCGCCCGCGTATCATCGCCGACTCGGCACGCATAGCCTGGATGCAGGCAAACGCTGCTGTGCCCGGACCTTACAAAACCGATTTCGACAATCTGGTGTACAACTACACAAAAAGTTGGATTACTGATCCTCAACTTTATCTGGCAGGCAACAACCCTGCGACATGGACATGGAACTGGGGCAATATCTGGGCCAGAACACAGGCCATGATGACGGTATTCATCTACAAAATAGCCGGTGATCCGCTCCAGCTCG